>JAFGVF010000059.1 GCA_016938155.1 Candidatus Cloacimonadota bacterium | reverse complement strand
TTATACACATCGTTTGCTAATGAGAATTCACCGTAAGCAGTGGCATCAAGAGGCATTTCATAAGCCCCGACAGGTTCGCTATTCAGATAGGTAACTATCCGTACTTTGTAGTCCGAGTTGGTTGAATTGCCGATAAAAGACAGCTTTAAGCTATTCTCAAGATTATCAAATGTCAGATAGTTAACGCTCCAGTGTTGCATCGTGAGGCTACCCGAGGCAGGATATGAGCTATGTGTTGCTGCATTTGCCATAGCGAAGTCGCCGGAACCGATAGGAGTGGTGGCATAACTGTATAAACCATCTGCAAAATTGGGATTATTAACATAATTAGCAGTTACCCAATTTAGAAACACATCCTCAGCATTCACATCTGTCCAACCTGTAGTATTCAGAGCAGCGGAAACACCCTCCATACTGTTAAGGGGTTCAACAACGAGGTTATGGATTATTCCCTGATTACCATTATTATAATGCTCATGTAAATACTGCATAAAGAGATAAGCCTGAGGATAGTCTGCTCCGGCACTCCATTGGGTCAGATTATTATCGGGGTTGTTAGTAAACATTACCATCCAATAAGGACTCATCCAACCGTTAACTGCTTGTGCAAGACCGGAAAGACCTTCATTCACCCAGGTAGATTCGTTTGTGTCGTAATTATATTGAATCAGATGCTGGAACTCATGGGCTATCGTAGAAAAGCAATAAGAGCTGTTTAAGCCTGAGCCATGGGGATTCTTATCCAGATTAATCAATTCCATATTGTTGCTGTGTGTTCCACCTGAAAGGTCAGTGGGGGAGAAGTAGCCGTTTATATTGGCATCGTCTATATCGTAAATCAAGATATTGATTTTACCGTTACTATCGATGTCTGACGGCATCCCGAAGGTTTGTGTGTCCATATAGAAGATACCGTGATTATGGTCAGTAGCAGTGGAATCTTCAAACACTCTGACAATCAAATCAACATCTGACTGCTGAATCTCTGTCTGCCAAAGGGTGTTAGCAACATATACATTGCAATTATCACCCCAACCACGGGTTGTTGCAGCAAGCTGTGTATTCGTGTTGTTATTGAAATTGTAAACCCAGAAATCCCTTTCATCATTGAAGCTTTCTTCAACATGGAAAGTGTAGGAGGTTTGAGTATTAGTGATGTTTGTAACATTAATAATAAGGTAGTCGAAATCATTACCGAAGGCAGGAACAGTAACCTGTCCACTTGTTCCATCAGCAACCAGAGGTACAATCTCGAAAGTTCCTCCTACATTCACCTTCAAAATATTAACATTAAATGTACCTGATGAGGCATTAAACTGAAAGCTTAAATCTGTGTCTCCACCGTTGAATTTGAAGTAATCGGCAGCCCAGCCCTGGACATTACCATTGCCGTTTACGGGGTAACTGTTATATGTGCCTGCAACCGTGAAATTTGGAAGTGTGATTGTGTCATAATCATTGAGGAAATTGGCATTAGTCCAACCGGTAAAGACAGAAGAGAATGGAATGGTATAGCCTTGAGCCATGAGGGCATTTTGGATACCGGTGATACCATTTGCCGATTCGGTAACTATCTGAGAAATAATAGCGTTCCCACTGAAATTCTCTGCAAGATAAACCATAAAGAGATATGTCTGCACATAATCGCTCCACTGCTGGTCCCAGGATGTTAAGTTATTATCCGGGTTATTGGGGAAACTGGTTATTGGATCCGGTAAACCGTAAAGATACATGGCATATTCCGAGCAACCCTCATTCACCCATGTATCCTCATTAATATCCATTCCCCAGTGGATTAGATGCTGCATCTCATGAGCAAGCACGGATAGTCGGATAGGTTCAATCGGGTCTAAGGGGTAGCAGGTCATATAAATCATTTCACATTCGTTACTGTGTCCGGATGGGTTCATCTGCTGTGCCTGAGCCTCTGTTACCTGATTATAAGCACTGAAATATCCGTCAAATGAGGTTCCGTTAAAACTGCCAAGAGCTGAATAGAAAATAATCATTTTGGGGTCATTATCCAATTCATCAGGTAAAGGTCCAAAGAACTCAGTATCCAGATCATAGATACCCTGCGTAGAAGATGCCATTGTATGGTCTTCAAAATTAGCCAACACAGAGTCCACATCGGCTTGATTCATATGGGAAGTCCATTCACTGTTTGCCACAAACACATAGCAGTGCTCGCCAACTCCCCGACATGTTGCCGGAGTTTGTACCCATGATGGGGGCATTACGGAAAGATTCCATCTCCAGAAGGTCTCTGTATCCCCGACATTGTAGTTCCTTGACTGTCGGCTCTCTTTGATTGCTTTATGTTCTGCGGAATTCTTGAATTCCATACTTTGTTGTGTTATACTTCGCTGTAATTCCTGATATTCCTCCGGTAATACGGCAGTTGATAAGGTGATGATAATTGCGAATACAATTAGTAATAGATACTTCATATTTTCTCCTAATAAGCAGTTAATTCTTTCATTCAATAACGATGTTGCAAATATTATAACTCATTTGCTATTTGTCAAACAATAAAGATTTGAGTTTTCCAGTCAGCCACCCGTTTCAGTTAGTGGTTTGTTGGTTATTGATAGATATTTTCTATCCACCCCACTTTCCAGTGGGAAGGGGAAAAGAGTATATTTAAGATTATAAACCCACCCTTAAAAGCGTGGGCTGGGGGAGGCTTGCCATACTATGCCCTTCTCTTTCCGTACTGCCTACTCACTGCAACAACAATCTATCAATCTCTGCTAAGAATTGACTGAATTATTCCTGAATTATTACTCCTCTGAGCAATGAATGAGCAATGGTTGAGCAAGGAATGACCAAATGTTATAGCAGTGAGATGGCGGATAAGTATTATGATAGAAAATTGAGTAAATTGAGTCTTAGGAGTATAATTTGATATAAGGGCAAGGACATATAAATCCATACTGTTCCTTTATAATACACGGGAATCTCACGGGAATCACTCGGGACTCTCTCGGGAATCTCTCGGGAATCTCTCGGGCAAAGCCCCGAGTTATTCACAATTTGTTCATAAGTAGTTCTCTATTTATTCTCGCGTGTTGAAAGGGGGCAGTATTGAAGAAAGTTATATGGAGTTATTGATGAACCGGTTTTAAGATTTAGTAAAACAAGAGGACTTCTCCCTCTGGTGGTCGGTTGCCTACAGCTCGTTAGATATGTTCAACGATTACAAGCTCTGCTTGCTCAGTAACTCAGGAGAGTCGCATTACAGAAATACTATATCCCCAGTTCATGGGCATTATGAAGACGATAATACTCCCCTTGTTTCTCCATCAGTTCATTGTGATTACCAAACTCGGCGATAGTTCCCTCTTTCATAACGACTATCTTATCAGCCTTGCGAATAGTAGTTAATCGATGTGCGATAACGATTGTTGTCCGGTCAGCGGAAAGTTGTTCCATTGCTTTCTGGATCTTGACTTCCGACTCATTATCGAGGGCGGATGTTGCCTCATCGAGGATAAGGATAGGTGCATTCTTTAATATAGCCCTTGCGATGGCGATGCGTTGCTTTTGACCACCTGAAAGGCTGATTCCCCTTTCACCGAGTGGAGTGTCCAGACCATGGGGGAGAGTATCGATAAAATCTTTGGCATAGGCGAGTTCGGCAGCCTTTTCAACTTCGGAATCAGAGGCATCTAATCTACCGTAGCGGATGTTTTCGCGAATCGTTCCCCAGAAGAGGAAACCTTCCTGTAAGACAAGCGAGATGTTCTTTCGGAGCCAATGTAGCTGATATTCTCTCAAGTCAATACCATCAAGGATAACTTTACCCTCTGTTGGGTCATAGAAACGGGTTATGAGATTGATAATAGTGCTTTTCCCGCCACCGCTTGTGCCGACAAGTGCTACCGTACTCCCGGCATGAATATCGAGGGTTATGCCCTTAAGTGCTGGTTTCTCAGTACCGTCATAGAAAAAGGTAACATTATCAAACTTGATATTGCCATTTGTCCGGATTTTGGGAATCAACGGGTTCTCCTTTTCAGGAGGGGTA
>JAFGVF010000058.1 GCA_016938155.1 Candidatus Cloacimonadota bacterium | reverse complement strand
GTTTTCGGAGAGAGCCTTCGAAGAATACATTCCTTATCGACAACGGAATGCCCGTACAGGCATCGCATCACGGAAATGCTGGAGGAAATAGAAACGAAAGGAAATCTTCCAAAGTACGACCTTGAGATTATTCCCGAGGGTTTCGAAAAAGCATATAACAAGCTCAATCAATTAAAGTCTCTTGCTGAGGAAGATGTGGTTTTGCATGGTGATTACTGTCTTCCGAATATAATCTTAAAGGATTTTGAGTTAAAGGGTTTTATAGATTTAGGGTCAGGGGGAGTTGGAGACCGGCACTGGGACTTGTTCTGGGGAATCTGGACATTACAATACAATTTGAAAACAGATAAATACAGAGATATTTTTCTTGATGCCTATGGCAAGAGAGAAGTAGATGAGGAACGGCTGGAAATGTGCCGTTTGATTGCCGGTTTGACCGAATAGGGCAGAGGAGGAAGAGATGAATAATGGAGTACAGGAATACATTGATAAGGTCGAGGATAATCGCAAAGAGCTGTTTTATAAGCTACAAGACTTGATATTGAGGCTTTTCCCTGAATCAGAAAGGAGAATTTCCTATCAGGTAGTTGTTTACCAAATTCCAACCGGGAATGTATGGTTGGGATACTGGAAGCATGGTGTATCTCTTTACACGGGATTTATCTCAAAAATTGCCGAGTTTAAAGAGAAGTATCCTGATATCAAGACCGGAAAGGGTTGTCTGAATCTGAAGATGACCGACGAAATCCCATGGCAGGAGATTGAAGATTTGGTCAGCTTTGTTATGACTCACAAGTTAAAAAGGCAATAGCGAGAGTGAAAAAAGCCCGTCAGATGACGGGCGGATTTATTAATTAATGCGTCTTTATGACCGGCTTAATGTTTTCTATTCCAGATTGAAAATAGATTCATCAATCTCAGGATTCATATTGATTTCTGTGATTTCAGATTCCTGAACTTTTATCCCATCCATAGTATAAGCAACATCCTTTGTTTGAAGAGTGCCTTCAGGAGTTGTTTCGAGCTGAATGAACCATGTTATAACTTCAATGTCGTCACCCATGATGGTGATTTTACCCTTCAACTCATTATTCCCGTCCAGAACAAGCCAGAAATCCCTTTCATCGTGGCGAAGCCCGAGTATCTTAAAGCTCTGACCATCGAGGACTCTTTCTCCATCATAGTAAGGAGTATATTCATCCCGATATTTAGAAATCCAGAGCAAGTTTTGATAACTCTGAGCAAACTGATCCTTAACCTGTTCCTTTTGTAAGGGCATTGATTGTCCCATAACATTCTGTACTCCATTCTCACCATTGAAAATAAACTTTACTACTATCCCTTCCATGCTGATTTCTCTAACCACCTTATCAGGATAAATGGAAGAAACGGAATACTCTAAATCTCTATGATTTTCGCCGTCATATTGGGTTACAATTCCTTTAAAAGAGGATGATTTCAGTTTTCTGGCATCACCCATCTTTGAAAGGATATCACTGAAAATTACCTGACCCTGGCTAATCATCTCATCCGAAATTTCCTTGAGATTCGTTGTCGGTTCTGGTATTGAAATATCCAATGTATTCACTTCTCCGTATCTACTTAATGGCTCCTCAAAACCATCAGCATTTCCAAGAACAACATAAGTGAATTGGTCTGGATGTAAATACTTCTTAGCCACTCGTTCAACATCTTCAGCAGTTACTTTCTGCACTCCTTCTTTTACTTTTAGGACAAAATCCTCAGGGTAGCCGAACATTTCAAGTGTTCGCATGGAGTTAACAATGCTGCTCTTCTTTTCATAACGGAAGATATAGGAATTGAGATAGCTCTCCTTTGCCTGCGTGAGTTCTTCGTCAGTAACAGGGAGTTTCTTCATGTTCTCAACTTCGTCGATAAGGGCATCAATGGCAGCAACTGTCTTTTCGGTTTTTGTTTGTGACATCACATAGAAAACACCGGGTATTTCATAGTTTGTGCTGTAATATGCACCCGGGGCGTATGCAAGACCAAGTTTTGTTCTGATTCTCTTAAAAATACGACTGTTGAAACCACCACCTAAAATCTGATTAACAATAATCATCGGGTAATAATCTGGATTATCCATTGTGAACTCAGTCATGTGACCGAGTAATATCCATGATTGAGTAGCTTCGAGTCTTGGGATGTAATTTACTGATTTAGAGATGTTTATCGGTACTTCGGGTTTTACGAAGACTGAGCTGTAATCCATAGGGTCCCAATCACCGAAGAGAAACTTGAATCTGGCAATCATCTCCTCTTTGTTAAAATCACCGATAACACTTACGAACATGCGAGAGGGATGCACAAAATATGTGTAAAAACGAAGAAGGTCAACCCTATCAATGCTGTTTATGTTATCAAATTCCATCGTCCTGGCGTAGGGGCTGTCGGCACCATAAATCAGTTTCTGGAATTCACGAAATACAACTTCGCTGTCATCATCATTCCTACGGGAAATTGATTCTCTTTGTTGCATCTTCAGAATCTCAAGTTCTTTCTCATCAAATGCGG
>JAFGVF010000006.1 GCA_016938155.1 Candidatus Cloacimonadota bacterium | reverse complement strand
GAAACCTCTAAAGAAGATTCTGTATCGCTCCAATAATCCCGAATTCTGGAACAGTGCGGACGGCATTGCCGCTGCAAGATTCTGGCAACCATGGGGTGTTTCCAACTGTGGTAAGGGACAACCCGGACAAACGGGTCGCATGACCCACGGGGCTTCTCCGACACGTTTCCGCAATATCAGAGTAGGAGGTTCAAAATGATGTTCAAAGAATTTGCTCTGGCAGTTGAGAAAGAGATACGCCGATTAACCGATGCCGATGATTTCACTCTCCACATGAGTGAGTACGAAACTATAGAGACCCGTTTTGCCCAGAACAGAATTACCCAGCACATGGGTAAAATTATGCTCAAAGGGAACATCTCCCTTGAGTATGCTAACCGTAACGGGTCAGTAAGTACAAACGACTTCAGTCTGGAAAGAATACCCATGCTTTTAGCTCAGGCGAAAGAGATGGCGATGTTGACACAACCCGATTTGGAAAACATCCCCTCACAGCCTTATTGCGAGCTGAAACCTCGTACCAATAGCTATGAATCGGTTGTGAAGCTTACAAACGAAGAGATGACAGACATTGTTGGAGTCTGCATCAAGCGTGCAGAAAAGGCAAAGGCAATGATCTCCGGGATGACAGAGAAAACCATCTATCGTAGCTATATGGCATCGAAGAACGGTTTTACTTCCTCTGAAGAATATGCCTCTTTCGGACACTCCATGACCATGAAAAGAGAAAATGCCGAGACAAAGCTGGCTATCTCTGTTCTGAAAATGGAACAGTTTAACCTGGAAGCAGAACTTGATAGAATAGAACAGCAGTTGAATGACCTGACAGAACCTGTAAGTATGGAGGCTAAACCTATCGCTGTAATCCTGCGTCCTCAGGCAGTTGCCAATCTCTTTGAATGGCTTTATTGGATGATGGACAGAAGACAGGCTGATGAAGGCTTTACACCTTATACAGATCAGGCAGGGAAGAAGTTCTTCGGTGAGAAATTCAATCTATATTCCACCGATAAAATTGAAGGGCTTTATGTGCCTGAATCAGTGGGGGAGATGGAACCGTTTAAACCGATTACCTATGTTGAGAACGGTGTAATCAAAAACATGCCGACCTCCCGTTTCTGGGCAAAGGATAAAGGCTTGGAATATGTACCATATCCTGCTAACTTCGTAATCTCCGGCGGAGATACCACAGAAGAAGAGATGATGAGGATGGTACCGGAAGGATTGATAATCAATAACTTCTGGTATCTGAGAAATATCGATTCTAAGCGGGGAGAGATAACAGGTATGACCCGTGACGGAGTCTTGTATTTCAAAGACGGCAAGATTCAGCACTCAGTTAATAACTTCCGATTCAATGAGATTCCGCATGAAGTAACCAGACGCATTCTGGCACTTGGCAAGGCAGAACAACGCTCAGTGGAGGCTATCCTGCCCACTATGCTGATTGATGACTTCGTGTTTGTCGATAAATCAACATTCTAAATAAGTATCGAGGCGGGACGCTTTGGTGTCCCGCCATATTTATATATCATGGATAATGACAGAATTGAAGAGGAACTATACCCGTTTAAAGAGGAGTTTCTTTATCATATCTGGGACGGCAGGCACTACCTGACTAATCTGAAGACTGTTTCAGGAAAAAGACTTAATATTATCTTTAACGGGCATTTTAACAAAGATAAGGGTCCTGATTTCCATAATGCGGTTCTCCAACTGGATGGAGAGTATCTGCGGGGAGATATCGAGATTCATCTGAATACCTATGATTGGGTATCTCATAAGCATTATCTGGATACTAATTTCAATAATGTTGTTCTGCATGTTGTTTTTAAGCACAATTCTACTCTTTCCTACAGCATTAAAGAGAATGGTGAATTACTGGAAATTCTAACGCTTGAAACCAACCTCGATGAAGAGATAAGCAAACTGATGGAAAGATATGGTGATAAGCCGAAGTTTAGGGATAAAAGTTGCGATTTCTTCAATGGCTTATTACCGGATCAGATGACTTATATTCTCCAGAGTTTGGGAGCAGAAAGATTCAAGTCCAAGATTAAACGCTCAGAAGCTCTGCTTATGTTCTCGGATTTCAATCAGATTCTCTATCAGGGATTATTGGAAACTTGCGGTTACAGCAAGAATAAAATAAACATGATAACTCTTAGTGAACTGATTCCATGGTCAGCGTATCAAAGTATCAGCAATGATTTAGAAACCAGTTTAAAACAAATGCTTATCCAATCCGGTCTAATCAACCTGATACAAAGAGATAAAACCGAATCGTCGGCATTAATTTCTTGGCATACTTTCAGAATTAGACCCGCTAATAATCCAGCTTTTCGTTTTTGTCAGATTTTTCCTCTGCTGTTTAGATGTCGGGAGTCAGGTTTATTGAAAAATATAATCAATTTGTTTGAGAAATTACCCGAGGATGCAACTAAAGCAAATCAGCTAATTTTAAAAAGGTTCTCAACTCAGTTTCAGAATATTACATTTATGGGAAGGCAGGTGAAGAAACCGGGCAGAAATGCAATCCGAACAATACTCTTCAATGTGATATATCCTGTCAGTATTCTCTACTTTGAAAAGACAGGTGACCATACTATGACTGAGAAAATATGGCAATCAGTGATAGCTTTCGGCAAACTCGGAGACAACTATATCACAGATTTGATGAGGAGTTACATCACTGAACATCAATATTCACATTTAAAAAGGGAGATACTGCGACAGGGGATATTAAAAATATATTTTGACAGTTGTGAATATTTTGCATGTCGTGCTTGTAAAGAACAAAAGGAGCATCTCTTGAGTGAGATGTAGGTATGTTAAAGAAAAAAGTAACTCCTGAAAATCATTTCCCTGCCCAGGAAAAACGCAACGCAATCGAAATGACTGCTCGCTTTTTTGTATATATCTTTAAAAACAGTGGAAATGTTACGGATAAAGATATAAACCTGCTTTACACACTTTTCGAGAACCTCTTCAAACAGTCGGAGATTTCATGGGAACTCTTTGTGGGAGAGATAATCGAGAAAGATTTTGATTTGCGTCCGATTGTTAAGTATTTAAGGCGTAATCTTATCCAGTTAGACAAGCTGAGAATAATCGGGAATCTGATTATGATGTTGCGGGAAGAGTTTTCCAAGAACATCAAAAACAAAGAGATAATACTTGATTACAGTAAGCAACTCGGGTTAGAACCAGAAGGGATTCAAACACTTATCGAAAGTGTTGTCAATTCTGATAATAGTTTAATTGATATCCAGACAGTGAACCCTGAGTACGAGCTTAAATACTCCTTATTCACCGATTTTGTTACTCTCGGTTCTGGAGATTTATCGAATGTCCGGTTTAGAGATGAAAGCAAATATAGTCCCATAGAGATTTCTTTTCTGTATATCGACAAAGATATCTTTGCTGTTTGCGGGGCTGGAAATCACATTACAATCAAAGCTGAGAGCGTAGAACCCGGAAAAGTATTTATGCTTCCCGAGAATATGGGGATAATGCTGAACGGGCAGTATTTAAGTCATGAAACGATAGATAAATTACATCGTTTCAGGACAGTCAATGATGTAATCTCTTTCCGAAAAGAGGATTCCGATTTTGTTCTGACCATCAACCAACTTGATTTTAGTATCGAATTGAACAGGGGGACTGTATATCAGAATGGACATCAACTCTCCACAAAACGAGAACAGAGAGTTTACTTTGATGACCGACTCAGAATAAAGGGCTTGGAAGAGTTTAACCTTTTTGATGTGATTAAGGAAAGAGAATCAATCGGAGTCGAAAATCTTGATGTTAAAGAACTTTATATAAATTTCAACGATAATTATTTCTACCTTTCAGAGACTGAAACCAGTCGTTCCATCATCTATTTTGAGGCAGATGGGGAAGATATGGTTCTTTATCAGCCTAAAAAGGGTTGGAAAGTCTTTCTTAACGGACGCCCTGTTGATAACATCTCCCGTTTCAAACTTAACAAAGACATTATCACGATTAACAAACGCAACTTCCGTATTAACTCTTTCTTTGACCTGATTGAAGTTCCTTTCAATCTTAAAAATGTTATTGTCAGTGATTTACGGCATGTATTTTCTGATGGTTCTGTTGGTTTGGACAGTATCTCATTCAATGTAGAAGAGGGAGAACTTGTAGGCATTCTCGGACAATCAGGTTGCGGTAAATCTACACTCTTAAAGGCTTTATGCGGTATGACTGTTCCGACCGGCGGGATGGTTACAATCAACAACAAAAACCTTTATAACAATATCAACTATTTTTCTCCTCATATCGGCTATGTTCCTCAGGATGAACTCCTTTTTCATGACCTCACAGTTTACGAAAACCTTTTTTATCGAGGTTCTCTCCTGGCTCCCAAGATAAGCAAGGAGCATCTGGATAAAAAGATCGATAATATCTTGCAGCAGGTTAATCTGGTGCATAAACGGGATTCAAGAGTAGGTAATCCAAAAACAAAACTCCTTTCGGGTGGAGAGAGAAAAAGACTCAACCTAGCATTAGAGTTGCTTTCAGAACCTTCTTTGATTATCTGTGATGAGCCGACTTCAGGACTGTCTTTCAGTGATGCTGACCAGATTGTTACTATTCTAAAAAACCTTACAGAGCAGGGAAAGATTGTTATTCTTACAATCCACCAACCAAACTCCCGTATTTACAATAAGTTCGATAAAGTTTTGTTGATGGATATGGGCGGTATTGAGGTTTTCTACGGTACTCCCGAAACTTCCTTCACCTATTTCAATGCCGAGTTAAAAAAACTGACTGTTAATCAGGAAGAGATTCGGATAAAGAGGGAGGACAAGCAAGCTGATTTTCCTTACGATGTGATTATGTATCCCGAATACAGCATAGACGGTAGAATCGTCTATGAACAGATAAATAAGAGTGTTAGCATTAAAAGGAAGTTCTCACCGGAATATTGGAGAAACAAGCATAAACGGAAGAAATTGGGTGACTTTTTCAGTAAAACGGAGCAAACAGTCAGAAATGAATCAGTTGGTGAAGTATCTTATAAGATTCGCATGGATTTCAATCAACATGTTAAACAACTCATTAACATTTTCAAGAGAAATCTAACCCTTAAATTGCGAAACAAAACGAACATGATGATCACATTTCTTCAGGCTCCCATTCTCGCACTGGTGGTTAGCTTTATTCTCCGGCTTTCACCAACCAATGGAAGCTATAGTTATTATGAAAATGTGAATATGGGGGTATTCAATTTTGTCTCAATTATTATCTTCATCTTCTTCGGTCTGTCAAACAGTTTGGAGGACATCGCTTCAGAGCGACGGATGCTGATTCGGGAGAAGAGTCTGAGCATGAAGGTTAGCTATTATACTTTATCCAAGTTCGTAACCCTGACCATATTCACAGCAGTTCAAGTGCTTCTCTACTTGTTGATTTCGAGCTTTATGTTGCAGATAAGAGGTGTGGGACTAATCTCATTTGTCTATATTTTACTTGCAGGTGCAAGCGGTTTTTCTTTCGGGTTGTTCATCTCCTGCTATTTAAATGACAGTAAATCGATTATCAATATCTTACCACTTGTTTTGATACCCCAGATTATCTTTGCCGGTGCTATCATAGAGTACGAGAAGATGAATCGCAGACTAACCATTTCGGAGCAGAACCCTATACCTGAGGTTGTACAGGTTATGCCATCCAGGTGGTTGTTTGAGGGCTTAATAACCGGTGTTGTTGAGCGAAATGCCTTTAATCGCAACCTCAGTGAGTTGGCTGAACAATCCCGCGAGTTGCTTTCAGACTTGGAATCAGGTTCTATTGATACCGGTCAATACAAGAAACAGCTATATGAAAATTATGATAGAAAAGCCGAAGTTGCAAAGAAGTATCCCCGTGAGAAATTTACTAATAGGAGCCTTGAACTTTCGGTACATCTTATGGATGGAAGGTTTATGAATACCAATAAGAATGTATTTCTTGCATCTTACAAGAAGTTATTTAACTTGACATTCAGAACCTATTATTTCAATTTAATTGTCATTATGTTGTATATAGGTGTGGTTAACTTCATAACCTTGATTAAACTTAAATATTATAAATAACTTAGAAAAGGGGAAACCGATGAAGAAGATTGTTTTTTGGATACTTATCGTGGCAGTTTTAGGGACATTTGCCTCCGGTTGCACAAAAAAGGAGAAACCTGTTCAGACTCAGAACATTCAGAGTGAGTGGAGAAACTTCCCACTCCCAAGTCTAAAGAAGCTCCTATCTGATTTGGATTATCTAAAGAATGCTGATTTCTCAAAATCACTTCCTACAGAAATTTACAGCGTTGAAGAAACCGTTTATCAGGCTTCTTTTGCCCTTGGTGTGCACACTGCCGATGCGATTCTCAGTGTTAAGGCAAGGAATAAAACCGTGCTGATAGAACTTTCTCAGAAGATGATTGAATACTCAAATCTGGTTGGGATTGATGAGCAGGTTCTTAAGCTTGCTGATGAACTTAAAGGTTATATCGAGCAGGAAGATTGGGCTAAGCTTGAAGATTCACTGGAGAAATATCAGTTGGAAGTTCAGAGTAGCCTCTATAAGGCAAAACGATATGATGTGTTTACTCTTATGCAACTTGGCGGTTGGATGGAAGGTTTAAATCGTATTTCATATCTGGTTAACCATAATTATCAGATTAAATACTCATCCATTGTGGACCAAAGAGGAATTTTAAACTCTCTCATCCAGAATATGCAATTGATTGACAATAAGAAGATTACTGAAGCCCCATATTATAAAGTTGCATACACAAACCTCGGTCAGATTAAATCCATCATCTATAATTCAACCGATTCCACTTATACGGTTGAACAGCTGACAGAGCTTGAAAAACTTACTGATGAAATTCTGAAAGCAGTTAAATAATTAGACATGGTGTAACGCAATTGTCCTCAATTGCGATGTGTATTTCTGGTTACTAAGCCCCAGCTTAGTAACCTTTTTTCATTCCCAAGCAGGGGCTTGGGAACGAGAATTATGGAGAATTATAGGAGGTACTGCTTCAGCTGTACTCTTAAAAGTAACGCAATTGT
>JAFGVF010000057.1 GCA_016938155.1 Candidatus Cloacimonadota bacterium | reverse complement strand
GTTGCCATGCGTGATTTAGAAATCAGAGGAGCGGGTAATCTGTTGGGAACCAAGCAGAGTGGACTTATCAATACAGTTGGAATAAACTACTATAATCGCCTCCTACAGCAGGCTATCGAGTATCTTGAGATGAATAAAGAGGGAGCGCCGGCTCCCGTAGAGGAAGAGGTTCCGCTTAAGAAGATAAATGTGAAGCAGGATGTCTATTTCCCGAGCAGTTATATCAATGACGATACGCTGAGGATTCAGCTTTATAAAAGAATGGGCGAATTTAAAGAGACCACGGAATTTGACGATTTCAAACAAGAGCTTGAGGACAGATTCGGGCACCTTCCCAAAGAGGCTGAACGGACTGTTGATTTCTATAAACTGAAGTTTCTCGCGGATTCTTCAGGTTTATCCGGAGTACGGGTAAGGGAAAATGCCCTTGTCATGGAATTTGACGAGAACAAGCTCCCCGCGAAGGCTGTATTGGGTCAGTTCATTACCACTGTTACTTCTCAAGTTCGCTTCGATACAACCAAAGGCTTAAAAATCATTGTTGATATTAATAAGAAGCTTCTAACGGAAAAAGACAACCTCCTGCAGAGTATTGAGTTTCTGGAGGCATACAGGGAGATTGTTAGAAAGAAATAGGCTGCTAAAAGGGACAATCACAAACCCCCACTTTCATAGTCTGATTTACTAAGAGAATTCCCAATATAAGGGCAAGGAAATATAAATCCATACTGTTCCTTTATAATACGCGGGAATCTCACGGGAATCTCTCGGGACTCACTCGGGAATCACTCGGGCAAAGCCCCGAGTTATTCACAATTTGTTCATAAGTAGTTCTCTATTTATTCACGCGTATTGAAAGGGGGCAGTATTGAAGAAAGTTATATGGAGTTATTGATAAACCGGTTTTAAGATTGAGGAAAATGAGCAACAATTGGTTGGTTGATGGAAGTATAAACAGGAAAAGATTGGATAGACTTCGGGTAGAAAGTGAATCATAAGAATTAGAGAAATGAAACAAGGTTTACACACTTCACAATTACATTGCCCGGGAAAAGGATTTGCAAGTCTTCCAAAGATAAATGTTGACACAATTAAAAAGCATTTGCCTTTTAATAACAATTACTGAATGGTGTTTCTAAAGTACGCGAATTAATAACAAGAAATGAGGTTTTTATGGTAAAACCCAAGGCATTTATTGCCCTGGTAATATTGCTGTTTAGTCTGTCCTTGTCGATGGCACTTGAAGAAAGTCCTGAGAAGGTGATACTCAAAGTATTCGACCTTCCCGACCCACGAGACAACAGTCCATTTAATAAAGCAAATCTTGCAGTAATGAAGGCATTTCAGGAGAAATATCCCTGGATAGAATTAAGGTCTTATTCAGGAATAAAGATTGAGAATATGGACTTGGATGCCGGTCCGCTTATGGCAATTGCGGGGGGAGTTTCTCCGGATATCATCTATGTGAATTTCAGACAATCAGCAACTTATATAGAGAATAATTTCCTTTATCCTATGGATGAATATATCAGTATGATTCCTGAAGAAGAGTTGAAATTACGCATTGAGAAGCCTGTGATGCCTGTAGTTAAGCGAAAGAAATTCGGAGATACTAAAGAGCATTTCTGGTGCGTACCTTATGAGACACTCGTCAGGGTTATGATGTACCGCAGAGACCTTTTCCGAAAAGTAGGGTTAGACCCTGATAAGCCCCCCTCAAATTGGGATGAGTTGCTTAGTTATGCCAAGCAGATGACCATTCCCGAGGAGGGAGTTTTCGGAATGTTCCTTGCCTCAGGTCCACAAGCAGCGTATGATTGGATTACCTATCTATGGAGTGCCGGCGGGGAAGCTGTGAAGCAGGACCCTGTTACGGGAGAATGGCTGGCTGCTTTCAACTCACCTGAGGGTGTTGTGGCAATGGATTATTACCTTAAGCTTTTAACAACTCCATGGACAGATTCTCAGGGTAATTCTCAAAAGGGATTTGTGATTAGAGAGGGTGAATGGGGAAGAATGTGGGACGAAGGCAAAATCGGAATCCGGATGGGTTACATGAACCAGCAAAGCCTGGGAGGTAACCTTGACCCGAATCTTTATGGTTTAGCTCCTTGTCCGGTTGGTCCGACAGGTATCAGAGGTTCAGAGATAAACTGCAGAATGATGGGAATATTTGCCGGAGCCGGAGAGAGCAACAACGCAGGTCTGGGAGACCGTGACCCGAAACAGGTTCGTGATGCAGCTTTTAAATACATCTGGTTTTTTGATAGCGAAGAAGCAAGGCAAATCAGGCTTAAAGTGATGATAAATGCAGGCTATGGAAAAGTGCAGAACCCACTATACCTGAAGAAATACGGTTATGAAGAGTATTTAAAATACACTCCTGCCGGCTGGCTGGAAACCTTTGAAGAAGCTATAGAAAACGGCAAACCGGAACCTTATGGAAGAAACACACAAAAAGTTTACGAATTTATGACTGTTCCTGTGGAAAAGTGTATCTCTCTGGAAGATGACGGGAAACTGGGAAATACCCGTGAAGAGAAGAATCAGAAGATATTAGAGCTTCTAAATAAAGGGGCAGAAAGAACCAACAAAGAGATGATTGGTAAGATTTCTGATGAAGAAAGGGCAAAGCGGAATAATGTAGCAATCGTTGTTGCGATAGCACTATTTGCAGCCTTTATCGCAGGTTTAATCCATATCTGGCGATACTTTACTCCGGATAAAACCTGGATGACAAAAAATAAGAGAAGAAATTGGCTTCCCTATGTCATGATTTTCCCCGCCATTGCATCTATCATTCTTTGGAAATATCTTCCTGTAATAATGGGTTCAATGATGGCATTCCAGGATTATCAGCTGGTGGGGCATTCGGATTGGATAGGACTTCAGAACTTTGCGGATGTTCTCTTTGATCCCGTGTGGTGGTCATCTTTAGGTAAAACTCTTTATTATATGGTACTTACGCTGGGATTAGGGTTTGTTCCACCTATAATTCTGGCAATCATGTTGCAGGAAGTATCTCATGGAAAACTGATTTACAGAGTAATATATTACCTTCCTGCCGTAGTGAGCGGTGTAATAGTAATCTATCTATGGAAACTACTCTATGACCCGTCTGATGCGGGTGGTTTAAACCAGATATTGATGTCTTTGGGTTTGGAAAAAAGCAGGTGGATACGGGATGAGAATCTGGCAATGCTTTGCACGGTAATCCCTTCAATCTGGGCGGGAGTCGGTCCCGGTTGCTTGATATATCTTGCCGCTCTGAAGGGAATCCCAGATGACCTTTATGATGCCGCTGATATAGATGGGGCAAACTTTTTTAGAAAACTTTCACATATAGTTGTACCAAGTTTAAAAGCTTTGATAATAATGCAGTTTAT
>JAFGVF010000056.1 GCA_016938155.1 Candidatus Cloacimonadota bacterium | reverse complement strand
TTCATAAATTTAGGGGATATAGCTCAGTTGGCTAGAGCGTGTGACTGGCAGTCACAAGGTCAGGGGTTCGATTCCCCTTATCTCCACAATCTTAAAAGTAGATTTTACTCAGATGCCTTAAATTGAATGATTTAAGGCATTTTTGTTTTCACCTATCTGGTAATTTTCACATCCAATTACAGAATAAATAGCACCAATTCAGATACCTATACCTCAGGTTGATAAATAGGTATCCGATAAAGCTATATTAAATTGATATAAAATATATTAATTCAAGCATAATTGTGATTATTTTTGCATAATTTTAATGTGATTTGTTGTTGTTCGGATACCAAATTACACTAACCATGTCAGAGCGTCAAACCTTATCAATCCTGTTTTACTTGCGGAGGGACAAAGTAAATCGAAAGAAGGAGGTCCCTATCTACATGAGAATCACCGTAAATGGGAAGAAAGCGGAAATGGCCACAAACCGTTATGTTGACCCGGAGCGCTGGAATCCTGAAGGGGGGTTTGTCAAAGGTTCTAAGGCTGAGTTCAAGCAGTTGAATGAATACCTGGACCTGATACGTAGTAAGGTGTACTCAGCGCAAAGAGACCTTATGGAACAGAATCAACCCGTCACAGCCCTTGGATTAAGAAATACCGTGCAGGGAACAACAAAATCTCAGCGCACAGTACTGGAAGTATTCCGGTATCATAACAAATTGATGAAGGAAAGGATACCCGAAGACAATTCTCCGTCAACTTTAATAAGATATGAGACAACACTAAATCATGTTACCGATTTCATCAAGTACAATTACAAAGTGGACGATCTCTATTTGACTTCTATTAACCATGAGTTTATCACCAACCTTGAACATTATCTGAGGACTGTGAGAAAGTGCAATCATAACTCCAGTGTCAAGTACATCAAAAACTTTAAGAAGATAATCCGGCTGGCAATTAAGAATGACTGGCTAAGCAAGGATCCTTTCTTCAATTACAGGGCTTCGGTCAAACCTGTAAAGAGAGAGTTCCTTGATGCAGAAGAATTAATCAAACTTGAAAATAAGCAGTTTCATATTCAGAGATTAGAGCAAGTAAGAGACATATTCATTTTTTCTTGTTATACCGGATTGGCATATAAAGACGTTCTGGACTTGACTCCTGATAACATCCGTAAAGGCATCGATGGTGAGCAGTGGATATTTACTGAAAGAGCAAAAACATCAGTCAAGTCGAACATTCCCCTCTTGCCCAAAGCCATCCAGATTATTGAGAAATACAAAGACTGGCCCGAGAATGCAAGTAAGGATAAGCTCCTGCCAGTTATCAGTAATCAAAAAATGAATGCTTACCTTAAAGAGATTGCTGTGCTTGCCGAGATCAAAAAGAACTTGACATATCATCTTGCCAGGCACACATTTGCAACTACAGTCACTTTAACTAATAATGTACCGATTGAGACAGTAAGTGAGATGCTGGGTCATAAGAGCATCAAGACAACTCAGATCTACGCCAAGGTAATTGACATAGAAGTGAGTGAGGATATGAAAAACCTGAGAAACAAGCTGGCCTCCAGCGACCAAACAGAATCAAAGAAAAGTAGCAATGGATAATCGGAATATATTTGAGGGCTGCTTCAATCTAATCAGAAGCTATGACAATGTTTATGAGTTCAAAAACGACAACTTCTATGGTGCACATTATGAGGAGCATGAAAATCAGGAAATCAACCTAAATGATCCTGCAATACAGGAAAAATGGAAAGCCCATTTTAGATCTTATATACTTGAGGTTTTTACCTCTACCTATGAGCACCTGATTACTGTCTTCGGGAATCTTATTATATCAAAGAAAAAAATTGAATTTCTTGAAGAATCATATGAGATTATTGAAGAGCTACAAGAGCTCACAGAGAAACAACAAAGTAAAGATGAGTTTATTGAACTGGTGAAATCAAACATGTCTTCACTTTACAGTAAAATCCATAAAAAATTCGATAATGACCTTGTCATATTAAAGCAACCAAAAAGAGAGCTTAAGGATACTGAGAAGTTACAATTTAATATGACCAGAACTGAATTAACCCACTTCCTTCTTCTGCTAAAGGACGGGGACATTATCGACAAGACTATTTCTGATTACGCTCTGGCCAAATTTTCCGAAAATTACTTTTTCTGCATACGTAATAATGACCCTCGAATACCTTTGAAAAGTATTGATAAATACATTGATAAAATCAGGTCTGAGGATCAAATAACAGAAACTGCAATTACGAAGATTAAAGAAAGGATAAAGAGTGTAAATGATACTTTCCTGAGAGTGAACATTAAAACTAATTTATTATAAATATAAGCGCCTGATTATCAGCTGGGGGTATTTAATTACCCCCTTTTTTTTGGTATGGGAGATTTTAAATTCATCCAAAAAAAATGAAATGGATGCAATTATCATTACAAAACAGGATCTTGATCAATTCAAGAGTGAAATCATTCAAGAAATCAGAAGTAAAATGGGTAGTCGAATGTCGGATAATGCTGAGACTTGGCTCAGAACTCGAGATGTCTGCAGGATATTAAAAATATCCCCCAGTACTCTTCAAAACCTAAGAAATAATAGAAAGATCCCATTCCAGAAGTTAAATGGACTCATACTGTATAAGAAGTCA
Organism: Candidatus Cloacimonadota bacterium; assembly: GCA_016938155.1. Lineage (GTDB taxonomy): Bacteria > Cloacimonadota > Cloacimonadia > Cloacimonadales > JAFGVF01 > Zophobacter. Next base: position 1,828 of record JAFGVF010000056.1, on the reverse strand, counting down.
GATATTGAATCCTTATTTGAGATTTAAGTACACATTAAAAACCATTGTAATTGAATAAAAAATGAATATGCATCAATCAGCGATAAAAGCCTTCAAGAATTTCAAAGGAATTTTGTTGCTGATAGTATAATTGACCAATCATAGATTTAAGGAGGAAACAAGATGAGTAGACCACGAAAAGCAGTAGCAGACTATTTTCCACACTTTGTAAGTCACGGAAAAACCATGTACACCATCGAAAACAAGTATGGGAACGATGGGTATGCATTTTGGTTTAAATTACTTGAGCAGTTGGGAGGAGCTGAACACCATTTTCTCGATTGTAATAAACCTGGGACTTGGGAATACCTTTTAGCGAAAACCAACATAAAAGATGAAACTGCCATAACCATATTAGATATGTGCGCAAAACTGGACGCAATTAATCAGGATGTGTGGAAATACAAAATTATAAGGTCTGATAACCTCATAGCAAATCTGGACAGCCTTTACAAAAGAAGGGAGGTCTCGGTCCTTAGTAATGAGGAGGTCCTGAGTCTTTGTAATCATAAGTTGTGCATCAGTTCAGTTTCTGTAAACAAGAACCCACAAAGTGAAGTAAATGATAGTTCAATGAATCAGAATATAAAAGCGGAGACTGATAAAATGGAACAAGAGCAAGAGGAAGGGATCTCCAAGGGAAACCCCAGAAACTTAAAGAAATCTGCAGGTAAATCTAATTCCAAGATTAAGAAGGCAGATTATGAAGAGAGAAGGCTTAAAGAAGATTTAATTGAGACTCAACCATCCCCAAGCCCAGTTGCAGAGTTAGAAAGTCATTTGCAAAATAATTTGCCCACCCATATTTCTGACGGTAAACCAGCAGATATTGATGTTCTAACATCCCCAGTAGATGATAGGGTTTATCTATATAATATTACGTCATCTGCAAGTGAATTTGAATGTAAGGACTTGAGGGATAACTCAACGAACGCCGAACCTAATGAATCTGCTAATGATAGCAATGCATCTGTCCCTGAGCAGAGTAAGCGCGAGTCATCTGGACTGGTGAGCGACGGTGATTGGTAGCAACGATTACCAATGAATGGCTCAACTCAATGTTGCGTTCTTAAAAGAGAAGCATAAATGCCTCTAAACATTTTCCGAGAGATATGTCACATGATACGAATTATAGTTACCTCGCTATTTTTGGACAGCGGCCTCCGATCACCCAATGGTATTATACTAAAACCAGTCTCAGATTTGCCTCAAAAGTATTATACTTTTTCTCGGACACACCTTTAATTCCGGCTAAGGGATACAGGTGTAAATGACTCCTCGAAACCATTTTTTGTAATTAGTAATATTTAAACATACTCAAAAGGGCTTTAAAATGAATATTTAAATGCATGTTATCCAAATTGTTTGAGGGAAGAAAGAAATGGATATGTAGGTCTTTATATAGATCCAAGCCTTTAAGGTCGATTTCAATATTGAAGCCGTTCTGGAACCAGAGTTTGTCCGGATACCTTACATCTGCCATGTAAGTGCCCGCTCGGGCTAATTTGACCAGATTTGACATCAGGGGCAGCAAACGCCTAGGGGGGGTGTATAAAAATTGCGATTACGGGGCCCCGAGCAAGCATGCTTTTACGCTTTCAAGTTATTCTCATTCGGGTACTAACTAATAATAACCCGCTATGAAGAAATCTAACCAACTTTCGCTGGTTGGCGTCTCCGAAGTCCAACTTGGCTATAAAAGTAAGTTGCCAGCTTCACAGAGGCCGGTAATTAAGAGTTCCAGAGATGCATTTGACCTGTTATTACAGAATTGGGACAGTAATACTCT
>JAFGVF010000055.1 GCA_016938155.1 Candidatus Cloacimonadota bacterium | reverse complement strand
TCCGCAAAGCAATTCTCCCACCATGCGAGTGTATGCCACATGTTGAAGTCGCTATGCCAAAGACCTTTTAGCTCGTCTGGTACGTTCTCAGAATAATCTTCATAAAAACATGGGACAATAACGCCAATCTGACCGCCTGGTTTGACATATTTCAGTATTTTTTCTTTCAGTAAATCACTATCTGTGATGTAAAAGAACACTGAGTTTATGCTTACCACTGCATCAAAGAAATCTTCGGCAAAAGGCAGCTCAACTGCATCGGCGCATATTGGGTATACATTGTTGCCGACATCCATTTCAATTGCACGTTTATGGTTATCAGTAGCAATATTCATTCGGTCAACAGCCCATACTTCACTACCAAATTCTCTTGCCATGAATATAGAACCGGCAGCCCTACCGCAACCGAGGTCTAGTACTCTCATGTTCTTTCCCAATTCCATGTCTTGGGCAAGCGCCTCTACCAGCCATAGACTATGTGACCCCATTGAATTTTGAAGAATCCAATCAGGGTTATACTTCGATGATAGTGGGTACCGGGCATTATTCATCAGTTTGTCGATTTCCTCTTTTGAATAATCCATGGCAAGATACCTCCATCTGGGAATCGGTGCTAAATGGCAATCCACCAACACACTCCAAATCTATCGATAACAGTCGCACAGCATTTATTCCATGGGACTTCCTGAATAGGATGAATAACAACACCGCCATTACTTAAAACAGTAAAGGCTTTATAGACCGATTCTTCACTTCCCATCTCAAAAACATTAAAGGTCATGGTTTCCCATTTATTCTTGTGTACGATACTTATGTCGCATGGATTCGCAGCTTCAGCCAATGCTAAAAACCCTTCACCATCTACGGATAACTCACAGTGCACATAAGCGGTTTCATCATCATTCTTGATTTCCAGCGTAATTTCTGCACCAAAAGCTTTACAGTACATTTCTGCGGCTTCAAAACTGTTTTTCACATAGACCTGCGTGTAATTTTTCATATTGCACCCCTCTACATTCATGACCAATCATAACTTCACAGTATCAAGTCATTCTATACTAGATCTTGAAGCTGAATAATCGGAAGCTCACGAGATTCTATTGTTCGGCCCAACCATTCGTATCTATTTCAACAGGAAGCAACCCACCCTTAATGGAAAAATGGTTTATTCCCAGATCCCCGGTTACAGATAGAAATATATTCTCCTCTTTTATGTCTCCACTGTAATTGATGTATTCGCTTTTCGGAACTTGTATGGATAACTCAATACTATGTTTACTCTCGAGTACTGGCACTAAGTCTGATAGAACTTCATTGGTACTAACGTTCTCATCATCTCCAAAATTTGAGTAGTAGACAGAAACCTGCAAGTCACTAAGTACATCCTCGCTTCTGTTATCTATCATAATCGTATGCACAATACCGTCTTCAGACACGAGTAAGTTTGTCTGTTTTATAGCAACCTGTGCCATCGCGTCATCCAGCTTATTCAAATAATTGCTTTCATCACCATCGTCATCTCTATTCATGAATTGTAATGATATGATCACTAAGATAATCGAAATACATCCCACTAAGATAAACCCTATCTTCTTCAACCTTCTCCTCCTAAACCGGTATATATTGAAATGATCCGCCTGGGCAAACAATCATTGCAGGGCGGGGCTTCTCCCCTTCCAGTAAACAAGGGGTCAGGGTAGGGTTGTCGCCTAAATCAGTTTGATCCTATAATAGTCGTGATAATCTCTGTATGTATCAATGATCTCCCATCTATTGTTTGCCAAGGCCTCACGACGCGCTACTGCCTTTGAAATTGCCTTTGTCACTAAATACTCGTTGCCAAAGAATGCATGGAAATTATCACTTGCAAAACAGAATAGTTCAGACAGATAGCATGCTTTCTCATATTCACTACAAATATCTACTCGCAGAACCCCTGTTTCACCACTAAAGCCCTCGATTGTGCCTACTGCCTCTTCCGTTGCATTATTAACTATAGAAAACCTGACAAAGTATTGCTTTTGGTAAAAATCAATCCAATAGCCTACTGTCTCTTGCATCTTCTCCTCAGAATCAACATAAAAACCAAAATCACAATAATCATCATTCATAAATTCAACCGCTTTTTTGTCATGATAGCATCTGAAAAGTGATTTGCTGTCAGACTCTCTGATAAGCCTAATTGTAAAGCTCTTTGTCTTTATTGTTGGGCATTCAACATATGGATTCATTCTTGTAATCTCCTTTGTCTCTGCGGCGAGACGCCGACGCCACCACACATTCCTACTGAAATTACTATACTCCCTTCAAGAGCTGGTTGTTTCTGAATTTCCAAGAATTCATCTTTAAACCTTGTACTCCCGCACAAAGTTACTACTTTATACTTTCCTACCATAGTATCCTCCAATAAATTCACCTTCGGGAACACGATGTCAGGTTCTGTTTACAAATCCCCTGGAGTGACACTTCCAATGTAGTTCGTCAACATGTGTTTTGCTTCAACATATTTTCCGTAGGCTGTGGTAACGAAATCAATATCTACTTGTTCACTCTTGTACCTCTCAATAGCGAGCTCCAAGTCAATCCGTGCGACCCTGTAGAAATTTGAATAAGCATGATAGTTCACGTACGTGTCGGGATACACTGCAAATCCATATGCCGCTACCTCTGGAGAAAATCCATATTTCGATAGGGAGCCAAAATCAATCTCTTCTTGATGGTCTGCGAAGTATTTCTGAAAACACTGTATTTGATTTCGGTAATATTCGTTTGAATCAAGGGGATCCGTCCAGTTATACATTATGACTTCACTGTTATATATCAAAACGCTTCCATTCTCTCGATATGCAAATGATTTATCCCCACGGGAAACAATCTGATCATATGCGTTTTGATCATCCGAAGCGGTGATAGTCTCATTGATAAGTTCTTGCTCAATAGAACCCACCTTGCTTTGTTTCAACAACGCTTCATTTCTCTGTTTCTCAATTATTGCGTTCTCATAATGCTGCTTTGTAAGCGAGTATACAGAAAAATGAGAAGCAAAGGCTGCAACAATAACAATGATGCAAATAATGGCCTTTCTCTTCATGATACCCTCCGTTACATCTAAAAATTTGATCCTTGCTGGCACAAACACAGCACGATGCCTCATCTTTCCGATAACAGGTATGGGTGCCCGATGTTTCCGAACCGTTGTTCGAAGGCTTGCGTCGGAAATTGATGACTACAACGTCACCTGCCGGTAGCGTTCCAATCAGTTTCCCCATGCCGTATTACAAATATGTTCATGCCATGCGTTATTCCTCTCGCGGCTATATTGGCAACCAGTAATATTATAGATCTAAATCTTCACTCAGCGTAGAGTATAGCCACTTCTTGGTATGGGGTGGCAGGACGCTACTCCCTCCATCAGAGAACGTGGATGTGTATGCGACGGTCTCATTTTCTCGGCACACATATCGGGAACATCCTTATGTATTTCAACTCATATACTGTAACTGATGTCTTTTGCCAT
>JAFGVF010000054.1 GCA_016938155.1 Candidatus Cloacimonadota bacterium | reverse complement strand
TGAATTTTGAAAATATACAGGATTATGAAACCTGCAGATGCTGAGAAAATTGCAGCTAAATACTGGAAAGAAGATAGTGTTTTTCTACATCACACTGGGGATATGTTCGGAATCGGCTGTTCCGCTTATTCACTGGATGCGATCAATAAGATATCACATCTGAAAATGAGAGATGATAATAAGGGCTATATTGTTCTGATACCTCATCTCGACTGGCTTCATGAAAACGGATTTAAAATTTACCCGTCAGTACAACGATTGTTAACCCAGTACTGGCCCGGTAACCTTACTATGCTTTTACACAATACTAAAGAGGAGCTTGAGCATCTGGCTATGAACGGCAAGATTGCCTTTAGAGTACCAAGCAGTCCTCAGTTATGCGATTTTCTAACCGAAATAGGTGTACCGATAATCAGTACAAGCATTAATCTCTCTGGGATGCCTTATCTGACAACCCTTAGTGAAATAAAGCAGAAGGCAAACCTCTGGTTTGATTTTGCCATTCTACCTGACCGTGGAACGACTAATAAAGAAGCACAACCATCAACTATCATGGATATCGAAGGGAATAGTCTGAAATGTATCAGAGAAGGCTCTCTGCCCTATTATGAGGTTCGTAACTCCTTTGCTAAATCCCTTATCCTCTTCGTTTGTACCGGTAATGTGTGCCGTAGTCCGATAGCAGAATACTTGTTGAGAGAGAAAATAAAGAAACATGATTTACCTTTCAGTGTAGCTTCTGCCGGAACTCTGAGAGATTATAAGAGCGGAATCTCACTTTTCTCAGGTCAATTGCTGCAGGAAGCAGGTATCGACTCCTCGATGCATGCCTCACAACCTGTAACCGAGAAACTTCTCTCGGAAAGCTGGATTGTCTTAACCATGGAAAAGAGTCACAAAGATGAGCTTCTTTCCCGTTTCCCCGATTTCGGATATAAGATATTCACACTCAGTGAATATGCCGACATGGAAGGAAACATCGATGACCCTTACGGCAAAGAATTGGAAGATTACCAACGAGCCTATGCGGAAATCTCCACAAGAATAGAAAAAATATTTGAAAAAATTATAAAAGAAGGTAGTTGATATGCAGGAACCGAAAATTACGAAAGAATTAATTGCAGAACATGGGATAAATGATTGGGAATATCAGTTTGTACTTGATACGCTGAAAAGAGAACCGACCTTCACAGAATTGGGAATAATCTCAGTAATGTGGTCGGAACATGCCTCTTATAAAAATCCAGTCAATTTACTGAACTCTCTTCCTAAGCGTGTAAGCAACATGCTTGCCAAAGCCGGTGAAGAAAATGCGGGAGTTGTCGATATAGGCGACGGTCTTGCCATCTCTTTTAAAATTGAAAGCCACAATCATCCTTCTGCTGTTGAACCTTATCATGGAGCAGCAACGGGTGTTGGAGGGATACTGAGGGACATCTTCACCATGGGAGCCCGTCCGATAGCCGTATTGGATTCATTACGCTTCGGGAATCCCGATAATCCACAGGTCAAGCACTTAATGAGGGGCGTTGTTGAAGGTATTGCCGATTATGGCAATTGCTTCGGTGTTCCCACAGTTGGAGGTGAGATTTACTTTGAGGACAGCTATGAGGGGAATCCCCTTGTGAATGCGATGGCTGTGGGCGTTATGAAACATAATGACCTGGCGAAATCTTCCGCCCGAGGTATAGGTAACTATGTTGTGTATGTTGGGGCAAAGACAGGTAGAGACGGAATTCATGGTGCAACCTTTGCATCAGTTGAACTTACAGATGAGTCGGAATCAAAGCGAACTGCTGTGCAGGTGGGCGACCCGTTTATGGAGAAACTATTGCTTGAAGCTACTCTTGAAGTTATTCAGGCAGGTTTGGTTGTAGCCATTCAGGACATGGGAGCAGCAGGCTTGACTTGCTCCAGTAGCGAAATGGCAGGAAAATCAGGTGTCGGAATTGAACTTGATGTGCGGAAAGTGCCTGCTCGTGAGAGCGGAATGACTACCTATGAGATAATGCTTTCGGAATCTCAGGAACGAATGCTGATGATAGTTGAACCCATGAATTTTGACAAGATTCAGAACATCTTTGAGAAATGGGATTTACATGCTGAGATTATCGGAAAAGTAACCGACGACGGTTTACTGAGAGTTTTAGATAATGGAGAGGTCAAAGCAGAATTACCCGCAGTAATGCTTGTTTTAGGCGGAGATGCGCCAAGATATAACAGAGAAGTAAAAGTCCCCGAATATTTAAAGAATACAAGAAACTTCAACCCTCAGGCACTGCCAGAACCGTCAAGTTATACCGATGTTCTGAAAATGCTCCTGGGTTCAAAAAAAATCGCCAATAAGCAGGGAGTGTATCAACAGTATGATCACATGGTTCAGATCAATACAATGATAGAACCCGGTTCCGATGCTGCGGTTATTAGAATTAAAGATACAAATAAAGCAATCGCTTTGAGTACTGACTGCAACGGCAGACACTGCTATCTCGACCCTTATGAGGGAACAAAGGGAGCTGTTGCCGAAGCTGCCCGTAATGTTGTGTGCTCCGGGGCAAAACCCATTGCCATAACAAACTGCCTTAACTTCGGGAATCCATATAAACCTGAGGTTTACTGGACATTTTCGGAAGCTATCCGAGGAATGAAAGATGCCTGCGAAGCATTCGAGACACCTGTAACTGGTGGAAATGTATCCTTTTACAATGAGAATCCTGAAACTGCCATCTATCCCACGCCAACTATCGGGATGCTGGGGCTGATTGAAAATCGAAACAAAGCGATTAGTCAGTTTTTCAAGCATTCAAATGATATAATCTATCTTTTGGGAGATTTCTGCACTGAAGTCGGTGGCTCCGAGTATCTAAAGGAATATCACAAAATGATTAAAGGTATGCCACCATTGG
>JAFGVF010000053.1 GCA_016938155.1 Candidatus Cloacimonadota bacterium | reverse complement strand
GCTAACCCTGATTTCATGACATATTTCAATTCCATTCGCTCTAAATTCAAGAAGTTAGAAGAATACTATAACAATGATTTACTGAATGAAACTTCGATTGAGAATTATCAACGCTACATTGATTTAATTAATAGTTATGCTCTTATCCCGGAATTCAAAGACGAAGAAGGAATTGCTTGGTTGAATGATAAGAGTGATAAGATGATTAACTTCGGTTTTCAGTTGGCAGAGTCAACAGGGCAAACCGAATACTATTTATTTACATATAACTTGATTCTTAATCAAGAAGCTGCTTCTAATGATACGACTATTGTGTATCGTAAAGAAAATATGCTTTTTAGTGCTGCACAGTATACATATTTCAACCTAAAGGATACTGTGAAGGACTCTCTATACTATGATAAAATGAATCAAATTGAGATTAATTCTTCATTTTTAGATAGCCTCTACCTAACCGGGGCAACTAGATTTTATAATGTAATAACAAGCAAGGAGTTTTATACTAAAGACAAAGATGAATTTATCCGAAGTATTCTGTGGAATCGTAGTATAATAAATAGTGAAGAAGGAAACGATGAGCTTGTTATTGCCGATTTAAATGACCTCCTGAAGTATGATAACGATAGATTGAGAACCAGAGATATTTATGTGCTTTTAGCTCAATTACACGAGAAGAAATCTGATTTTGCGAGTGCAGAGAGATTCTATTCAAAGGCTGAAGAGTATGCGAATGATGACAACGATAAAGATGAGTTACATCGAAGCTATTTAGCACAAATTGATAAAAGTGTTAATTTGTTAGCTGAGGGTCAGGATTATATATCCGCCGCAGAGGAGCAACTTAGATTGGCTTCGAAGTTTCAAGAGAAAGGTAACGAGAAAACAATTTATGATTTAAGAGACAAGGCTCGTGAATACTACTTTAAAGGCGGTGATTATCAGAAAACTATTAGCATGCTTCTGGAAAATGCTGAGTTAAAAACTGATAAAAATGATATCCACGCACTATATTACAATGCTTGGTCTATTGCCGACACTTTGATGCATGATTCTTTACAAGTAGTATCAATCCAAAATAAATTCGTGGAGAAGTATCCTGCTTCAATTGAGGCTTACTCAATCATTTTAGGGCAGATTCAAAAAGATGCGTCTAATCCTTCAACAAAGTATAGAGCTGCTCACAAATACCTTGCTTTACACGACAAGGCTAGAAACAACCAGATAGATATTGGAGAGAATAAGGTTGAAGATATTTACAAATCTGCAATCAATATCTATTTGGAGGATGAGATAGCTAACAAAGACACATTGATTACATTGATGACTAATTTTGAGAAGTTGTATCCCAACGATAAAAATTCAATGGACTATTTGAAATATATCGCAAAGATATATCTTGATAGTGACCAGGATAAGTATGAGGAAATTGCCCATTACATATATCAGAAGGATCCATCAGTTGATTTATACAGCCAGATTGCCTATCAAAAAATAGATGATGTTGTCAAAGAAGCTGATTCTGCTTTTAAAACCCAGAAGTGGGATTTAATGAATGATAAGATGGCGGAAGTTAGAAAGCTTGAGAAATACTATACTGACAAAAATGTCAAACTTGATATGACTCAAGTTGATGAGTGGTTTAAGTATTACACTGATGAGTATACAGCTTGGAAAGAGTATCAGGACTACCTGAAGAAGAGAAGTGATTTCTTAGCTAGCTACGATAAGAGATTAAAGGCTATCAGTGACTCTTGGATGAAAGCAGATGATGCTTCGCTTTTTAGAGTTAACTCCAACACAAAATTTAAGAATCATATTCTTGATATTCAAAATAAAACGGTTACTAAGGATAAAAACAGAATTCAATATATATTCCAACTTGCTAATCTGAAAGAGCAAGAACTAGTGAAATTATTCCAGGATGCAGCAGAATGGAATTTAGATACGGAAAGAAAAGTAAGACTTTTCTATGCTTCTGGTGAGATTTGGGAACATGCTGCAGATGTTGTCAACAGACGCTTAAAGTTCTATTATACTCAATCAAATGAAGTTTATGAATGGAAAAAAGCACTGGGAGACGATGCTACAGCAAATCTTATTGAGTATCAGTTGAAACCTGCTACTGACAGCTTTGTTAACCGATACAAAGAAGAGGCCAAAAATAGGTATTTAAATGTTTACAATATTTTTGTTGATGGTACAGGATACACAGATAAGAATATCGAAAAGATGATACCCAAAATTGCTGAATTCATTCCTGCTCTCAAGATTGTTGATAATATACCCTCATCTGATTGGACATTTGAAAACAATCTTATAAATGCTGCTGACTCACTTTCAACTCCCAAGAAAAAAGTTGATATGGTAAGCGAACTTACAACCAATCGTAATCTTACATTAGGTGGCTATGTTCTTCACCCATATAACTCTGTTTTCTTAACAGGTCAGTTTACAGCAGAAATTCCTCCGGCAAAGGGATACATTCAATTTGCCTATCCTGATACTGCATCAATAAAATTCTGGGTTAACGACCAGCCAGTAAAAGGTGTTCCTATTTATGTTGATTCTGTGAAAGTTGATAATCAAGCGGTTGAACATCGCCTGATTAGGCTTGAATACACAAGTATGAAGGCAGGAGTGAATACTTATTCGATCAAAGCTGATAATGTATCTGATACAACTGCAGTTCTATTGCTGAATTTCCAAGTTGCTTATGACCAGGATAAATTAAACTATTTCCTTACAACTGCTGAAGAACAGATTCTGACAGGGTTGCAATGGAAGATGACTGACAACTATGTTGTCGGTGATTCAATGGTAGTAGCTTGGGATGATGTTGAAGCATACGAAAGTATATATCCTGTAGATAAAATCTATGATATGGAGTCAACGAAAGCAAAGTGGATTTATGCAAACAATCCTGTCAATAATCTAATGGATGTTGACTCTGCCAAAATCCAGGTTTCCCCTGACTCATTATCCTATGAAGGTAGTACAATCGATTCAACTTCTATAGTGATTGATTCACTGTCAGTAGAGCAGGTGAAAACGGATACCTTTGTTAAATACTTTAAAAAAGAGTTTATCGGATATGATGAAGTATTGAAAGCCGGGATTAAGTTTGCTGCAGTCGAAAAAGCAACTATCTGGCTTAATGATGTTGTCATCTCAGAAGAATTGGAAGCTTTCCTTGACGAGGAAAATAATGCAATATTTTCAAATCCTGTAGATATTGATCCGACTTTGTTTAAGTCTGATTCAAATACCCTGATAATTCGAGTTGAAAGCACCAAGGAAAAAACAGGTGTTATTCTTGAACTTAATATTGTATATAAGAAGGGAGGTGAATAGTGAAAAGGATTTTAGCCTTTCTGCTATTGTTACTGATGATTTCAATAGGATACTCTGCCAAAATATATACTGAGAAAGAAGCTTTTGAAGCTGAAGTTAGAAAGGCTCCAAAGATTGAATCCAATCTTGTTAGAAAGAACACTACTTATAAGAATAAGTATAGTAAATACCTATTGCTGAAAATAAAAGAATCGAATAAAAGTTTATATTAGAAAAAGGAGAAAGCATGAAAAGTAAGAGAATTATCTTAGTTGCCCTATTGATATTAATTGGTGTATCTTTATCCGCAGCTTCAACCGGAGGAATGGACTTTGCTTCAGTATGGACAGAATCTTCATTCTGGGCTTATATCATTCTTGGTTATCTCATTATTGCTATCGTTCTTGGTTTCGTGAAATTCAAGAAACTCTTTTTGGATGAGAAAATCGATACTCGTAATTTCTATCTTAAATTACAGGGTTATGTAAAATCCGAGAACTATAACGAGGCTATTAAAATTTCAGAAGCTTTTAAAAAGACAACTCTTGGTTTCATTTTTTGGAGCGGTTTAAAAGTTTTTGTTGAACAAAAAAATAGTGGAGTTCAAGGAAAGGAATTGAAGAGGTCGGTTCAAAGAGCTTTTGATGAAGCATCATTGCAGACAATGCCTAAAATCGAAACAGGTCTTTTCTGGTTTGAAATCATAGCAAACATCTCAACTCTTACCGGTCTTCTCGGTACAATTTATGGTCTTATTTTAGCATTCGGCTCACTTGAAGGTAAAGTAGGAACAGCCCAGCAGGAAGCACTTACAGGCGGTATCAAAGCTGCTATGGGTACAACTGGTATGGGTCTTATTGTTGCTATACCTACCACATTAATACAAGGTTCTATGAGAAATAGAGCTGAAAAGATTATGAATGATATTGATGAATACAGTGTGAAGATGATTAATAAGATTAATGCTAATATTAAGGAATAGATAAATGGCATACAAACCGTCTCAAAGTAGAAGCACTAAAGCTTCTCATTCTTCTGATCCGCCAAACCTAGTGCCGATCATGAATCTCTTTTTAACCATCATTCCGATGCTCCTGTTTATGGTTGTATCTGTGCAGGTTACATTGCTTGCTCTGAATTTTTCAGGTGCAGATTCAACCGGGGGACCAGGTGAAGGTGGAGGCGGTGATGAGGAAAAGGTTTACGCTGTCGATCTGGTCATCTATAATGACGAAGTAGATGGTAAATTTCAAAGAGGAATTGAGATTATAGAAGAAAAAGATAAGAAGCGTAAGTACATAGATGATTTTAACTACATTGAATTGGACAGCTACCTTTCTGAAGTAAAGAAAAGGAATCCTAAGCAGGCAACAATTAAGATCACTCCTTATGATAATGTCAAGTATGAGCATCTGATACGAGTGATTGATATTTGCAAGATGCCTGATCTTGATGGTATGGAGAGATTCCCGGATGTTGCTTATCAAAGACGAAAACTCGTAAAAGTTCAATAAGGTGAGGTGCATATGTTAAGAACGAGAAACTACGAATTAGAAGATGAATTTGAAGACGAAGGATATGCAACACCTAGAGCAAAAAAAGGAAAGGTTAAGCAGTTAAACATCACTTCTCTGGTTGATATTCTCACTATATTGCTTGTTTTCTTGATTAAAAATGTGAATATGACAACTCAGGCCATTAGTCAACCTAAAGGTATTGTGTTTCCTACTACTCTTACACAAGAAGAGTATGATGAAGCAAAGACAAGAACTTTGTTGGTTAAGGTTTATCCTGATATTATTTATGTTGGAACTGACAATACACCTGTTGGAACTCTTCAACAGATTGTTAATGATCAAACTACACGCGAGAATCTGAAATCATATCTGGAAGCAGAGGTCGAAGAGCTTATTAGGGCTAATCCTGATTTATCTCCGTTGTTAATTATTCAAGCAGATTACTCAATACCGTGCCAAATTATTACCGAGCTTGTCTATATCGCGGCTAAGGCTAAATTTTCGAACATCTATTTTGCTTCAAAGCACGATAGTGACAGAATTAATGTGTTAAGTAATCCATCCAAGATTTGATGGAGGTGTGAATGAACGAAAAAGTATTGAGATTAAGACTATATTTTAAGGGAAAACAGATTAACTATGCTGCATCTATAGGAAATAAAGAATCGCTAATCGAGAACAAGATGTATCTTGGAAGTGCTGATGATATTTTCTGGCAGATTGTTGATCCGAAATTTCCTAAGAAGCATTTGTTTGTTGTTAAGCAAAACAATCTATTCAATGTTATGCTTACAAATAACATGCGAGTTGATGTAAAAAAGGGTGACAATCAAGAGTTAACCATTGATGATTTAAAGAAAAATAAACTTTTAAATGGTAATACACTTACATTAGCACCCGATACAAATGGGACAATCCATTTAAATAGTGATTATGAAATCAGCTATAGTTTTGGTGATCCCTATGTAGCAAAATACACTCCTCAGCAAGAAACTATTATAAAGCAATACCATAGATGGGAAGAACTTACTTCTGAAGCAAGGTTTACCAGAAACTTTGTTATCATCGCTATGATTATCTCATTTATAGGTATGGCTATTTTCAGCAGAACTTATAAACCACCTGTTGTTGATAATTCTCTTGAAAGCAGACTTGCAGCTATTCGTGAGACTCAAGCGGCTTCTAAAGTTGGTACAAGTTTCGCTGATTTAGAGCAAGGAACAGCAAGTTCTTCGGCTACTCAGGAAGAAGTTGTACCTGAAGAGCAAGGGAAAAAAGATGATTTTGCAGGTATGACTGCAGGCGAAAGAAGTGCTGCTGCTGCTGCAATGGCACAATCTCTACTTGGCTTTGATGTATCTGATACTCAAGAGCTTGTTGAGATACAAGGTCCTGCTTATGCCGTTACTTCTGAAACTATTGTTGCTGCTGCTGCCGGTGGTGGCGGTGGTAGAGGTCCCGGTAAAGGAAAAGGTAACGGACCTGGAAAACCCGGTGCTGGAGCTGGTCCTGGTATTGGCGGAGCTGCAGGCGGTTTAGACAATTCTGCTTCTGTGCTTTCACAAGTCGGTGCTGCTTCCCTTATGACAGAATCTGAGCTCCGTGGAGCTGGAACAGCTATAACGGATTTGTCCCAGTTAGCCGGTGGTGGTACTGCCATTACTGCAGGTAATGTTCAAGTAATAAGTGGACAATCAGCTGTATCTATGATCGCAAGCTTTAGAGCCAGAAATATAAAAGTTGTCAGTGAAGAAGGTCCAAAAGAGGAGCTTACAGCTGCTGAAAAGGGCAACTTTGAGATGATAAAACGATTTGTAGATATGAGAAAGAAGCAAATCGTGCAGTTATTCGAAAGAGAGCGACAAGTTCAGAATATTTATGGTATTCTTAATGTTACTATCGAAGTCGATGTTAACGGTGTCATCAAAGAAGCTGGTGTTGAAGGTTCTGCCGGTAGCGTGTTTACTCCTGATTTCTTAAACAAAACAAGAACTATCATACTTGGCTGGAAGTTCCCAATGAAGCTTCAAGAAGCTGTAGGTTACGGGTTTAGTTTGATACTTCGCAGTTAAATATAACATTAAAGTTAAAACAGCTTTGCTTTCGCAAAGCTGTTTTTTTTTGACTTCATCAGCTCAAAAGATTAAATGGAATCATGAAAATATACGAAGTCTTTCTGAATATCGAGTTAGATAAAAGCTTTGCTTATTTATCAGCAAACCCACTTAGTTTTGGTTTAAGAGTGATTGTTCCATTCGGGCAAGTGATTAAGTCAGGTTTTACAGGGAGAGAGCTTAACAAAGATGAGATAGATTCTTCGCTTGATCTTAAAGAGATTATTGAAGTGATTGATAAGACATCTCTTCTTAATCCAGAACTTATCAAGCTTGCAACCTGGATGAAGAACTACTACTTCTGCAGCATGGGAAAAGCTCTTTTTGCACTATTGCCGGCAGCCTTTAATATAGAGATAATGCAGAAACTGACTATTATTGATAAGATAGTGGTTAGTAATAAACTAACAGAGTATCTTTCGACTCTTGATTACAACATACAATATGCTTTATCCGATATTCGCAAGCAGGTCGGAGTTAACAACTTTTTTAGCACAATTCGGGAGTTAGAGGATTCAGAAAAGATTATCGTCGATAGAAAGTATCCTCAGAAAGTCAAAACCAGGATTTGTAAATACCTGGTACTTGGCACTTATGACGAAACACAGTTAACAGAGAAGCAACTGGAGATAGTTAACTTTTTTTTAGATACAAGAGAAAAACCCCAAGAGCTGGTATTGGAACAATTCTCCAAATATGTAGTAGATGCACTGATAAAGAAGAAAGTACTACATAGGATAAAAAGACAATCCGGTTTAGAGTTTATTCCCCAATTCAATACTCTACAGCCCAAAGAA
The DNA here is from genome assembly GCA_016938155.1 of Candidatus Cloacimonadota bacterium. Classification (GTDB taxonomy): domain Bacteria; phylum Cloacimonadota; class Cloacimonadia; order Cloacimonadales; family JAFGVF01; genus Zophobacter. The sequence goes on along the minus strand of JAFGVF010000053.1, from coordinate 182 downwards.
ATTGTATTATCGGACGAACAGAATGCTTGTATAGCTTCCGTTCGTGAAGCGTTGGGTAATTTTCAACCATTTTTATTGCATGGTGTTACCGGAAGCGGTAAAACAGAAGTGTATATTAATGTTCTCAAAACAGTTCTTGAGCAGAAGAAGACTGCACTTGTTTTGATTCCTGAAATATCTTT
>JAFGVF010000052.1 GCA_016938155.1 Candidatus Cloacimonadota bacterium | reverse complement strand
CATTCATCATATAAACTTACAGCCGATACATCTATCGGATTATCCTCTGCATCGTTATCTGCAAAGAAAAGCAATTCATTTGTGCTGTTGGAGGGATAAAGAGCAAATCTACCGTCCAAACTTTGATTCCCTCCATCTTGAAGCAAAGCACCATCAAGATAATACTTGTAAGAATTACCCAAATCTACGGCAATCACAAGCCTGTACCATTCATTAGGAATTAACTGATAGGCTGAATAACCGGTTACACCTACTCCAATGTGACCTGTAGGGTTAATAAAGGAATCTCCATCATTGCTGTTATCGGGGTTGGTCTGATGAAAGCAGTACCATTGATCGATTGAGGGAACCTTAAAATCAATCACTATGGAGTATTGATTCACCCATGTTCCGCCCCCATTGGCAGCAATATCATGGGTACAGCGATAAAAGCTCCCGACTCCAATATTTACAGCTCCATCTCCGGCGTCGGTTCCTGCGGTCACTGTATGTGTACCTTCGAGTACAAGGTCGTTACCGTAAGTTGCTTCTAACAGGTTAGTGGGATTGTCAAAGGTCCATTGTCCCACCGGATCTGTTGCAAAAAGTGTAATTATCAGCAGTGTAAAAACTAAAATCCAAGCACATCTTTTCATAATTCCTCCAATAATAATCGAAATAAGGGAAGCTTTCTTACACTGTCAATTGAAATATTTCCACCTGTGCTAAGGTTTCTGGTTACAGGAGATATAAAAAAACCGGGAAGAATAACAGCTTCCCGGCATTATGTTATCGACTTTTTTTATTTTATAAGAACCATCTTTCTTACAAAGCTTTCATTACCGTTGTTAAGAACAACATGATATATTCCACTCGGGAGTTCTTTTCCATTTTTACTGCGTCCGTCGAAAGCAAATGTGTAATCACCTTCCGAGCTCTTATAATCAGTATATGTTTTCACCAGCTGTCCTCTCGTGTTAAAGATATTAATCCCGATAAAAGCAGGCTCATTCAGATGAAAGGAGATAGTTGTACTCGGATTGAAAGGATTGGGATAAATTGATACAATTCCTGCCCGGACTGATTCCTGTTGGGTGCCATTTCCTTCATCTTCGGGTTCAATGAATACGGCAACAGGACCGTAGAACTCTCCGGTTCCATTGATATCTACGCTCTGAAGCCAGTAGTAATAACTGTTATCAACTTCAATTTCTCTGTCTTCAAAACTGTAAGTATATTCCTGGGAGCTGTTTTGGGCAGGGATAAGATTTCCGTTGATAGTCAGGGCTGTTGAGAGGGTCGAATTATTATTTCTCAGGACATTATATCCTGATAATCCTGACTCCGATTGAACAGTCCAGTGGAGAATTACACCGTTTTCCAATGCGGCAATCGCTGCAAAGGAAGAAAGTTCAACAGGTAGAGGTTGAATTTCACCTTCTCCAAAGGTCCAGTCACTGAAGTTACTTGCGTTCAGGGCAGTAATCGTGTTATTTATCGTGTCGAGGTCTATCATAGGGTATTCATTCCAACCTGCCCCCTCATTTACAAAGAGTCTCAGATTGTTCTCATTCATCGCGCCAAGAAAGTCGGTGTAATCGAAAACAATATCCGTATTGAAACCGGTTATTGAAGCTTCTTCTTCAATTCTCCACCACACATCTGCGGGAGTAGTAATGGAAAATCCGGCAGCAGGTTCATCCATTCTGGAGATATCAACTGTCCCTGAACCGTTGAGAATGCTGAAATCCAATTGGATCCCTACATTGCTGAAGGCATAACTTCCTGTTGTTGATACTGTTACTCTCTCTGCAGAAACGGGGTTGCCGTCATCACTTATCGCCTGACAATACAAATCTTCACTGCTTCCTGCCTGCCAGTAACAAACAAGCTGTTCTTCAGAATTCATATGGTAGAAACCTTCATTCTGAGCTAAAGTTGATGTACTGAAGGCAACTCCCCCATCGTCCCATAAACGAGTTCCGGAAGTATCCAATTTCTGTCCGTAAACTTTGTTGGGGGAAACTCTTCTATCAAGCCAGCAGACATAAGCATAGCCATCACCTTTACAAAAAACTGAAGGTAGAGCTTTATCGTCCAGATAGTTAGAGGCAAGGGTAGTACTCTCAATTGTTCCGTCGCTATTTACATAGGATACATAGATATAGTCTCCTGATGTTCCTGCATTAGTCCACCATGTAACAAAAGCCCCGTCCGAACCGTTGTTATCAATATAAGGCCAATATTGATCGGCAGAACCGTCAGCAACCGCAACATCTGCCGTCCATTTACTCCCGTTTGAATAGACTCTCTGTACATAAACATTGTAATCCCGTCCGTATCTATAGTCATGCCATGTAACATACATACCACCCATTTCATCAGGAGCTATTACAGGGTCGGATTGCTCTAATGATGCACCACAGACCATCAATCCGGCAGAGTCCCATAATTTCGAACCACCTGACGATAATTTCTGACCGTAAATATCTGGGCCGTGTACCGTATTACGATAGTCTTCCCAAGCAATTAAAGCCCCGTTGGAACCGCTTGGAATTATCACAGGATAAAGCTGGTTTCCGGTTTCTGTACAAACAGAAGCATAAGAACCCCAGAGAAAGTTACCATCAGTATCAATTCTCTGAGCTCTTAAGTCATGATCGGTACCATTATCCGTTGACCATACGATTATTCCCCCTCCTGCATCATCGCTGCACATTTTAGGATATGACTGGTCATCGGATGAGGCATCAATTGCCAACTTGGATGCCCAAACCTGATTGCCGTCCACATCAAGCTTCTGGGCATAGACATCCTTGTCAGCCCCGCTCTCGTCTTGCCAGCAAATCAATACTCCACCGTCATCATCTGCTACTACACTGGCAAATCTCTGATCGCCGGAATCAGTACAGACAGGCATTCCGTCAGGATCCCAAAGCAGATATCCCATACTATCCATTTTCTGGGCATATATGTCGAAATCACCCCCTGACTCATCGTGCCAGCACACAACAGTTCCGGTTGCTGTTTCCGTTAAAGTGAATTCGGCAGGCATGTTAGCATAAGCATTAAACAATTGGTCACCTGTTTTAGAGACAATCAGCGTATTCACTGATAAATCATCTGTCCATTGGGCATAAATCGGGAAATTAAACAATAAAAAAAGCAATAAGAATATAACATTCCCTAAATGACTTATTTTCATAAATTCCTCCTTTTTTGTGAAAACCTTAGTCATGCCATTAGTGAATTCTATTCATGAAGTTTACAGTGTCAACTCTTTTTTGTCATTTTTTTAATTGCAAGACGAAAAATGAGTTTCCCATAGCCACTAAATTAAGTTGGTTGTGAAATGGATAATCTCATTATTTCTGGGCTTTCCCACAACTTCAATTATGATTCTAAAGTATGGTTCGATTTTGTTCGATTAAATGCACATCTTGTGCTGTAACACTGCCCATTACCAATATAAATAAAAAGTCATCCAGAAAATAGAGAAAAACTTCAGAGACTCCTGTTATTTTCAATAAGGGTCCAATAAGGGTCCAATAAGAGTCTAATAAGAATTCCATACTGATTGGTATAGTGCAGTT
>JAFGVF010000051.1 GCA_016938155.1 Candidatus Cloacimonadota bacterium | reverse complement strand
GATCTTCATTACTTCCTGCCTGAAAAACCGGTTTCCACAGGTTAGTCTCCCGTTGGTCTCCCGTTGGTCTCCCGTTGCTCTCCCGTTGCTTACTCGTTTTTAACAACGAGAGGCTAACGAGTAGGAAACAGGTGAGAGATGAGAGAGAATATTATGCGTGAAGGGGGTGAACCGAGATTCTGGAGGAAGAAACCGGAAGAAACCGGATACTTAAAAGGGTTACATTAAAGGATTACTTCCTATGGAAGAACCAATTAACACTGTTCTTTAGCTTACCTTTTGTGAAAATATAGATTGCATAGTAAAATCAGGCATCCCCCTGAAATTCAGAGAAACTGATGAGTAACACACTATCACAACATTAGTTAAGCTTTATTTATAATTGTACAACCCCATCAGGGTTGGAAGTTTTTTGGGTATTCCTTAACCCGGGTCATGCGACCCGAGGCTATTATTTTGCAGTCCCTTCAGGACAGAAACAGATCCTCATATTATCTTTACATGTGATATAAATCACGACATAAGATAATGCCATGTCTTTAATCCTGAATGGATTACAAAATAATAGCCATAGGCTACAGCCTATGGTAGGAGATAATAATATAATCCGTCAACCCTAAAGGGGTTGCACTACTGAAATAACAATTTATCCCTTCATTACGATGTTTCAATAAAAAAAGGGGGGATGCCAAATTGTAAAATATATTGACAGAAAGTTTTGATATCTTATATCTTGGTACAGGAATTAATAGTAGAGACCATGAATCAAAAGTGCAAAGCATCATGAGAGACCTGCCCGTCAGGTTCAGAAAAAATATCCTATCGGGCAGCTTTATCCTGATAATAAGAGAGTAAGTCGCGTGACAATCGACGATTAACCAACTGATTAGGAGGATAAAATGAAAGTTGTGTTAAGTTATCCCTTTCTCACACTAAAGGGAACCAGGGCAAAAAGTGTGTATTATCACAGTAAGAATTCCTATTGCGTAACGATGCGGGAATATGTAGTTCCCACGCCGACAGAAAACAATGAACATTTCGGGAGTAAATCAGCCAATCTCGGTGCATTTTACAGAGGGGTTGAAGCGGATTATCACTATGACCTGAGCAACTACGCCAGGAGCTATAACATTGAATATATGGATCCTTACTGCTACTATCAGGCATATAGTGTTTTTATCCGGATGATGAGTGCTCTGGGTAAAGCTTATCCCGAAATCGACCTAAAGACGATAACTCCGGCAGAGGTTGTTTCACAAGGGCTTCCGGTTGTTACTCTAGCGGAAGCAATCGAGGCAGGATTGTTGCCGGTTGTACCCGATTACAGATACCTTAATCATCCGATACTTGGATAACTCCTTAGGTTTGAGCTGTCTCTTAACCTAATACTTTAGCTTTGGAGACAGCTCTTAACACCTTACTACAACTTTTCTTACAATTTTGAAAAACAAGACAGTATTCTTCTTACTGCTAACCAAAGCAATTCCCGAGGTTTGTTATCGAAAGATGACACTGGAGTTTCCGGATAAATAGTTTAGAGAGACCTGGAAAAGCCGGGGAGTATTATCGGAGTCTTTTTTGATAAAAAATGAGAAACAGATAAAAAAGCTTGATTTTTATATATGCAATATCTATCTTGGCATTATTGAAGAAAATTGCAAACTCAGGGAAAAAACATGGACGCTTATATTGCTATATCTATTGCTTTGATACTGATTGATATTGCCCTTTTATATGCTCTCTCGAAGATGAAGCGAATCAATCGCGAGTTAGAAGAGAAGATTATCAAATTGACCAGTCACCTTGGTATAGACGGAGACATGAATCTATCTAAGCCCAATGATGACCAGCAAGCCAGAAAACTGGAGATAATCGGACGCCTCGCAATTGGAATCGCTCATGATTTCAATAACATTCTGCAAGTGATAAATGGGCAAACGGAATTGATGCTGGGAAAATTTGCCAGCAATCCTGAAGTTGCAACTAACCTTAAAACCATTCTCATCGCCGGCGAGAGAGGGGCATCATTAGCTCGGCAACTGCTTGTCTTTTCCCGAAAGAAAGAAACGGAAATGAAACCCGTTGATATCAACAATATAATCAAACCAATGAAGAAGATGCTTGAGCGTGTTATTGGGGAGAATATTGCCCTCGATGTTCATTATAATCCTCGTTGCAGTATGGTTATGGCTGATGAAGTGCTGATTGAAGAGATACTGATGAACCTTACCGTTAATGCGAGAGATGCCATGCTTTTCGGAGGAAGAATTACCATTCAAATGGAGGATATTGTTCCTGATAATGAGCTTTTTGCTCAGTTCCCGGAAGCGGAGGCAAAGCCATACCTTAAGCTTGTCGTTCAGGATGAAGGAGAAGGTATTCCGGAAGATGTTGTTCCCCATATCTTTGAGCCATTCTTTACTACAAAATCAGATAACAAAGGGACTGGACTCGGGCTTGCCACTGTTTATGGTATCACCAGGCAGTTAGGTGGATTTATCCAGGTTAAATCCAAGCTCGGTATCGGCACTACTTTCAATATTTTCCTGCCTTCTACTGAGGAAAGAAGAACTGAAATTGAGACTCATACAACAAATAATGAAGAATGCGAGATAAAGCATAAAAAGATCCTGATTCTGGAAGATGATGCCATGGTAAATCGTTTGATTTATGATGTTATTAAATGCAAAGATGTCGATGTTTACAGCGTGTATGACCTCACGGAAGCACGAGCGGTATGGAAAGATAGAAAAGACGAAATCGACTTGATTATTTCCGACATTATTCTTCCTGACGGCAACGGACCGGAGTTAATCAAAGAGTTTATTGAAGGCGGTATGACTATTCCATTCATCTTTATCAGCGGATATACAGAAGATAAAATGCAGGTTTCCCGCATCATAGACCGCGAACATTACTTCCTGCAGAAACCCTTTACCATACCCCAATTAAAATCGACAGTTGCCAAAGCTCTTGCAGACAGTTAACAGAAAGTAAGGTTTACTTACCCCTCATAACTTTCCGTAATCCTGCATCCAGTGCCCTATTGGCAGACTTGATAAAACTTCGATTCGTGTTAATCTCCGGAATAGTGTACTCTCTATTAGTTTCATCCGGCAGATACTTAACCAGTTCCCTGAATGTTGTGAAAGTAAACTCCTCTTCATTTGCATACTCTAAGAAAGAATACAGTTTCTCCATATCGCTGAAATCCGGTT
>JAFGVF010000050.1 GCA_016938155.1 Candidatus Cloacimonadota bacterium | reverse complement strand
CTGTGCCATCTCCTTTAAACCTACCAAGTCCATCAGCTTGAACATTCTCAGAATGGGAAGCAGAGCGGTGTTGAGCAGTGCACCTGATAACAGAGCAGACACGGGAGCCGGTGCCTCAGAATGGGCATCAGGCAACCAGGAATGCAGGGGAGCAAGTCCCAATTTCGTTCCAAACCCACAGAGCATAAAGACAAAGGCTACTTTTAACCAGAATGGGTCGATACTACCGGCAAGGTGGTACAGATTATGATAATCCAAACTGCTATCCTGCGGAATAGCGATGAACAGCAGGAGTATCCCCACAAATGCAAGGGCGATTCCTATTGAGCAAATGAAGATATATTTCCAAGAGGCTTCCAAAGCTGTTCTGGTTCGTTCATGATAGATTAGCACTGCGGATGCAAGGGTTGTCGTCTCTATAAATACCCATGTAAGTCCGAGATTCGAGGCTAAAACAGCTCCATCCATGGCAAAGACAAAGAGGATAAGACTAAGGGAATAGATGGAATGACGCTTTTTATCTTCGACAGTGATAAACGAGGCATTGTAGATTGCAACTGCCACATAAAGCAGAGAGATAATGAAGAAGAAAAAGATTCCCAAGGCATCTGTAGAGAAATATCCCGGATAGTTTTCCTTTTTAAAGAGGAAATAGACGGAAGTTCCCAGATGAGCAAACGCATGGATAATTATCAGTCTGTTATTTAGACCGGGGTTATTTGCAATCCAGACGATAATGGCAAAAAGAACAGGCAGAATTAGTATAGTTAACAACATAGGTCAATCCCTTAGAGATGAGAGCGAGGCACTGTTCTCATCGGCGAAAGTTGATTTAATCTTACTTATGAACAACCCTGCAATCAGGATAGAGATAAGGATATCGAGTGATACTCCCAGACTTACGATATACGGCATCTCACGGGATGCAGCCAGAGAAAGCAGGAATATCCCGTTCTCCAGAAACAAATAACCCATCAGATGTGTAATAAGCTTCTTATTAAAGATAATCACAAAGAATCCCTTCAAGATTGCAGAAAAAGCAATTCCGAAGAGCAATGGATGTACATTCGGCGTATTCTTACCTGACCATAGGGCAATAAAGAAACCGAAACCGAAGATGACTACCATTGCGAACAAGGAGAAGAAATTAGAAACTTTCGGTTCCACTTCCCGCAAGATATGATTCTTCTTTATGGTTACATTAAGATAATAAGGTATGAGAATTGCTTTAAAAACAAGTGTTTCAAGGGCAACGAAAATGAAATGCACAATATTTAACTCGTTTGTGTTCAAAATCGTGAGCACGAACAGAATCAGTCCCTGAACCACCAAAATTCGGATGACGCTTGACAGCATATTGGTTATGGATGTGAATATCAGAGTAACTCCAAATAATAAAACCAAGACATCGATCATTTAAACACCTCCGAATCTATACACAACAAGGGCAAACATCACCAGTAAAACGAGGGTAAGTGGAATAATTGCCAGCTCCAGATTACGGGACATCCGAAATCTGGGCATTATGGATTCAATCAAACCAACTGCCACTGCTTGCAGAAACATCATCAAGAAATAGAAGCCTGTAACGAACCAAAGTCCCCTCTCCCAGGGAATAACGAAGTAGGAGATTAAGGATGCATACATCGTCATTTTCAATGCCCCGGCATATGTCATCCCTGCAAGATTAGGTCCTGAGTTATCCAACACCATAACCTCATGAACCATTGTAAGTTCCAGGTGAGTTGTCGGGTCGTCAAATGGCACTCTACTTCCCTCGATAAGCATCATGATAAATAGACCAAGAATTGTGAGTACCGAAATAATCACAGACCAGGTATTGGACATATTCACTGTATGCGAAGCAACAAGCTCACTCATTGAACCTAATCCGGTTGCATAAACCAGGCTTGCCATTATCATCAGAAAAGCGGGTTCAAGAAAAGCTGTGTAGGATAATTCACGACTTGCTCCCATCCCCTCAAAGCTACTTCCGGTATCCAGTGATGAAAGAGTAGAAATGAACTTACTGAATGCCAAAAGATAGGTAAAGAGAATGAAATCACCTTTAAAGCTGATGATTGCATGATAATTCCCGAATGGTACAAGTAATGATGCACCTAACAGCAAAGCCAGTGAGACTACTGAAGCGATTTCAAAAATAAAACCTGTACTGCTACTGATTATTTCACTTTTCCTGAGAAGTTTGATTACATCGTAGGTCGGTTGTAGAATTGAAGCACCTTTTCTACCCGCCCAGATTGCCTTTACTCTGATGATTATTCCCAGAAATAAAAGGGGAACAATCAGGATAAATATAATGTTTATAATCATTTGACCACCAATATAGCCCATGTAAGTACAATTAACAGAAAGACAAGTCCATAGGAGATATACACCTGCGTGTTTCCCTTCTGGATTCCGGCAAAGAGATTCAGGAAAGCAAGGACAGCCTTCTTGACCGGAGTGATTAAAGTCTCATGGATGAAATCATGCACTTTCGCTTCAAAGGTGAAGCTCTCAGGGAAAAGTGCCTTATCGTAATTCATCACATCCTGTTTCTTGATAAAGGGTTTGATAAAATATGCCAAGGGATGAATCATTGAATTCCCTGTGTATTGCATCCTGGAACTCGGTTTCTCATAACCACAGCCCCAGGTCGGATGCACTTCCTTAACAATCCTGCGTCTCAGGATGAGCATTATCAATATTAAAATTCCGATTATAAGAAATACGAGGCTAACCAGATTGAATGCCTTTGTTAAAGCGGGGGTAATCTCAAACCAGAAACCCTGATATTGAAGGATATGATTGAAGAAATTAAGATAGATGCTCCCCGGTAATCCCAGCAGGAAACACAATCCGGCGAGGATACCCGGAGTTGTTATCATCGATTTCGATACTTCTACAGCATTCCTCGCTTTGTCGGAGCGGGGTTCACCCAGAAACACGAGACCATAAAGTCTTACAAAGGCGAATAGTGCTAATGCACCTACAAAGGTCAGTCCCGCCGCACAGAGAATACTCCCGATATTGAGGTTGAAATTGTTCCGGTTCAATCCGTCCAGCATCCCGAGATAGATGAATAGTTCTGAGATAAAGCCGTTAAACATCGGCATCCCTGATATAGCAAGTGAGCCAATCAGGAAAAGTGTTCCTGTTGAAGGCATCCGCTTCTGAAGTCCGCCGAGTTGGTCAATCTCTCGCGTATGGGTCTGTTGAGAAATATTCCCTGAAAGGAAAAACAACAACGGTTTAAACAGAGAGTGATTTAAGCTGTGCAAAAGCAATCCCACCATACTTAGACCTGCCATTACGGTATGTTCTGTAAGCAATCCTATATGAGCAAATGCAATCCCGAGTCCGATTATTCCTGCATTTTCAATACTGGAATAAGCAATCACCTTCTTCACATCTGATTCTGCTAAGGCATGAATAACCCCTAAAAATGCCGTTAATAAGGATATCCCTGCTATTACATACATTGCCGTCAAGCTGATGTTGGTCATTGCCATAAGCAGAAGGATTCCATAAATACCCGTTTTCATCATAACGCCGGACATCAATCCCGAGACATGACTCGGAGCGGCAGGATATGCAATAGGCAGCCAGGAATAGAAAGGGAAAAACCCCGTTTTAATGGCAAATCCAATCCCGATAAACAGGGCAGGTAAATATCCCAGATCTTGGAAGGCACCAAAGTCAAAACTACCTGTCTGTTTGTATGCCAAGCCAAATCCTATAAGGAGAAAAAAGGCACTTACCTGCATGAAACTGAAATAGTAAATCGCCGATTTACGGGTTTCGGAAAGTTTATGCTCAAATAGGATACACATGAATGAGGAAAGACTCATCATTTCCCAAGCCAGGAAGAAAAGCATACTGTGTCGAAGATAAACAGTCAGGTTCATACTGATAATGAGCAAGCCCAGAAAGAACAGATGGGAACTTAGTCCCTCTCTACTGTATTTTTTCAGGTAACCGCTTCCATAGAGCACGGACATACTGCTTCCGAAGCCGATAATAATGGCAAAGAATGCGGAAAGTGGGGTGTACCCCATCTCGGCTGTTCCCCAAGGCTGTGGAAGGGTCATCAACCAGATAACAGACTCATTAAAGAAGATGGTTTGAACAGCTGCAACAATAAGAAACACTGAGCCTGTCAGCACAGATACTACAAATAGTTTTGTCTGCTTGGTCAGTGCAAACACTAATGCCAATGTGAGAAGTACAAAGCCTGTAATTGTCATCTATTCCCTTCCCAACAGTTTTAAGATACCGTTAATTATTGTGAGTGGATGAATGGGACATCCGGGGATGTATAGGGCTGCATTCACATCTGCCAGCCAGCTTCTGTCTAATCCGGGAGCTTCGGCAAAAATACCTCCGCTGATGGCACAGGAACCTGCAAGAATTAGTATCTTCGGTTCCGGAATTGCCTCCCAGGTTTTTTTAAGGGCAAATGCCATGTTTGCTGATACAGGTCCGGTCACAATAAGCCCGTCTGCATGACGCGGTGATGCTACCATCTCCAGTCCGAAACGACCCATATCGAAATTCACATTATTACTCGCATTCAACTCCATCTCACATGCAGCACAACCACCCGCAGATACAGAACGCAGACGAAATGAGCGCCCCAAAACCTTACTGATGGTCTTATCTTCCATAATGGCTTCCTGATAGTATTTTTCTACGGAATTGCCTACTTTCAGGACAAGCTGTTCCCTTTCTGTTGTAGAGGTCTTATGGAAATTAGAGAAGGCGATTACTTCAGGAAAGACTCTTTGACATTCTCCGCAGAAACTGCATCTTCCTAAGTCAAGGGTCTGTTCTTTAATAGCCTTAACAGGGCATAATGCCTCAAGTTCACTCCACACTTTATCAGGTGCTTCGGATAATAGAGGAAATCCCGGGAAGTTTTCCGGCATAACTGCCTTTCTGATATTCGGCACAGCCTGATAACCGTGTTTTATGCGTGCTTTTATTAAATCCAACATCTCATCCCCCTATAAATCAAACCCGCAATAGGAGAGATTAAAACTCTTATTGCAGATCGGGAAATCCGAAATCACGTTGTTGCGGACCGACATTGCCAGGG
>JAFGVF010000049.1 GCA_016938155.1 Candidatus Cloacimonadota bacterium | reverse complement strand
ATCTTCGGAAGTTAATCCTTCAGCTTGAGCAGCAAACGAAACAAGTATTCTGTGACGAAGAACAATGGTGGCTACATCTGATACATCAGCTTCGGAAGGTGTCAGTCTCCCCTCCATTGCAGCTTTTGTTTTTGCAGCCAAGACGATAAATTGAGACGCCCTTGGACCGGCCCCCCAACTGACCCATTTCTTGATAAACTCTGGTGATTCCTCCTCATTCGGTCGAGTTGAACGAACAAGCTTTACAGCATATTCAAGTACATGTGAACTAACAGGTATCTCCCGCACTGATTTTTGGATTTGCTTTATAGTCTCGGCTGTAAGAACCGGTTTCAATTTTTTAGCCTCCCCAAAAGTCGTTGTCTCTACAATAGTAATCTCTTCTGCATAACTTGGATACCCGATGCTAATCTTAAACATAAACCGATCAAGTTGAGCTTCCGGTAACGGGTATGTACCTTCCTGCTCGATTGGGTTTTGCGTTGCTAAAACAAGAAATGGTCGCTGTAAATCAAAAGTAGTATTTCCGGCTGTAACCTGTTTCTCCTGCATTGCTTGGAGTAATGCTGCCTGAGTTTTGGGCGGGGTTCTGTTTATCTCATCAGCAAGAATGATGTTGGCGAAAACGGGACCTTTTATATATTCGAACTTTCTTTGCCCGGAACTTTCTGAGGAAAGTATGTCGGTTCCGGTAATATCTGAAGGCATCAAGTCAGGTGTAAACTGGATTCTGCTGAACTTGAGGTCAAGAATTTCAGCCAATGATGAAACCATAAGAGTTTTTGCCAACCCGGGAACACCTTCCAAAAGAACATGACCATCTGCAAATAGGGCAATGAGTATCTCATCAATTACTTTTTCCTGACCGATAATCACTTTGCCAATCTCTTTTTTTATTGTAGAAACTGCACTATTCAATTCTCTTAAAATCTCCAAATTCTCCATGAATCACGCTCCTCTCTTAAAAATATCAAATAATTTAAATCCAGTATAGCTAAACGCAACCGACCCTGTAACGATTAGAATTACGGCAGTGAATAAATGAGCAAAAGCCATTATCGCTGCAGCAATATTCAAATCATAACCAAATCCTGCACTAAAGACAATCGACATCATCCATTCATTCGTACCAATTTGTGCCGGTGTCTGTGGCAAAGCATAAGACAAGTTTATTAAAGTGTAACCAAACAATACGATAAAGAAATTTATATTCACTTTAAAAGCAAGAAAAATAAAGAAAAAATACAATGCATCTAATACTACACCGAGTATAGTCAGAAGTGTTAGAGGAATTATTGTTACTTTATTTTCCTTCAATATAATCATTCCATTTATAAAGCCTTCAAGATTTGAGATTACTCTATCTTTAAATCTTGCAGGAAACAGAAACATTAATCTCCGTAGTAATTTAGTCATTAACTTCGGGAATAATGATAACAGAATCAACATTAAAAAACCTATTACAAACAAAGCAATCAGAACAATCAGCATAATCACAAGGGTTTTAGACAACTCAATATGTAAGAATGGTATCAAAAGTAATACAACAAAAATCCCTATCGTATCGAAAAACTTATCAATAATTACAGTGGGGAGACTTTGAGTAATCGGGATATTGTCACTTCGCTTTAAAAATAAAGGCTTTGCCAATTCACCTGCCCTAATCGGAATGAGATAATTGATTAAATTACCGGCTAAAGAATAGGCGTATGTCTTCCTAATCAAAACTTTTTGATGCAAACCCAACAACATATTCCACCTTACAGAGCGAATGAAATATGCAAGGATGTAGAATGCACCGGAGAAAACAATCGGCAACCAATTTACTGAACTGAACTGTGAAGTGATTTCTGAAAAATCAACAAACCGACTCCAAATAACAATAAGTACGGCTCCGACTGTAAATCCGATTATTGCTGAGATGGCTGTCTTACTCATTTTATGCGTTCAAAAAGGTAATAATGATGATGAGCCCAAAATCGTTTAAACAATCTTGGAGCAAATTTCTCTAAGATAGAATACCTCATCATTTCTTGAGGGAAATCAGGCTTCTTACCAGTATAGTAATCAAGAATTGTTATCGGCTTTCTATTCTTATCTTTATCTCTGAAAATGAAACCTAATCCGAATTTGGACAAAAACTTTGCTTTAGGCATACCAATATCAGGCCAAGGAGGACAATCAAAATAATCGTCTTCTACAAGTTTCCAATTCAACTTGAATAGCTCGTTTATTATGGAAGTAGGCTCAATGTACTCTTCTTTCAGATGCTTTTTTAAATCTTCTTTTCCTGATAGTTTCTGGCTGATATACCCTAACCCGTGTTGATTGGGAACACTTATCAGTATTACTTTGCGAGTTACCCGGCTTAGCTCGCTGAGAAACTTCTCGAAGTCTTTGACAAACCACATTGCAGAGAAATTCCAACTTAAATCATAACTTTTGTCCTCATAATCAAGGCTCATGAAGTCTTCTGTAAAATCAATTTTACAAGTCAATCCACATCTGTCCCAAAGATTTGCAATTAATGCAGATCGTTCCATATTGTCATCTAACAACCTAATCTCACAACCCGAGATTGCTGCTTGCATCGAATTAATACCACTCGTACCTGTGAAACCGAATATTGGAGCTTCCAGAATAGATTTTACCTGATAACGAGAGATAATTTCCATCAGTGTATTGTTGATGATTACCCTCTCATATGATGAGCCAAGCCCCTCGTCAGGATTGTCATAATAATTTCGCCAAAAGTGAAGAATTGGAATTGCCATTACTTGTTTTGATACCAATAAATAACTTTGTTAAAAGAAGGAATTGTCTTAACAATAGGGAGCTTTAACTCACTTCCACTTTCGCGTACTTCATAATACCAGCTGTAAGAAAGTAGTTGAAACCTGCTTATCCAGACATCGCTTTTAACGAATTTGGCAATTTTTTCACAAAACCTGAATAACCAATCAGGAAGCCTGTGCCTCGGAGCATAATCGCTATTAGTAAGTTTCTGGCTGATAAAATTAACCAAATCATCGAGATAAACAGGGTCATGGTCAGCGACTATAAAAGCACTTCCTGTTGCAAATTTAGAATTTACAGCAGTAAAAAACGCATCGGTGAGTAAATCTACATCTGTAAGATGTATCTGATATCTGGTTTTGGGTAAAAACATTAATCTCTTATCAACTAAATTGACAAGACTGTAAGGAAAACCATAATCACCTGCTCCATAAGTAATGGATGGGCGGATGATCACTGAGTTTAATCCTTTCATAACAAGATTTTGGATTATCCTTTCAGCTTCTATCTTTGTTTGATGATAGTATGTATCATTCTGTCTTGTAGTCCTATTATTAGCCGGAAGCTCAAGTGGAATTGCACCGAAAACCCCAACTGAAGAACAGAAAATGAATTTACTACTGTTTCGCAAAGCATTTTCAGCTAGGAGTTCTGTTGCCAGGACATTAGCTTTGTAAAAAATCTTTTTACTGAATCTGCGTCCTCCTCTCAAGGCACCAATGTGAAGAATAACATCAAATGAAGAATCATCAAGATAATGCTTCAATCCTGTAGTATCACTAAGATTAAGTTTTACAATTGTTGCTTTTTCTTCTATAGATTTGAGTCGTTTTTTATCAGTATTGGGACGAACGATACAAGTAATGGAGTTATCTTCAGATATTAATTTTTTAAAGATGTGTCTTCCGATGAAACCGGAAGCACCTGTAAGCAGAATCTTCATCCTTTTAAAGCCACCTGAAAAGACTTTTTTTCCTATGTCTGGAACTGGAGTGAACTTCTACATAAAAGGTTGGTATGCTTTCATTTTGCATCATCTTTGCAGGGAATGTTTTAAAAAGGAGAGTTGCAGATGTTTCATCAATATGCTCTACAACCTTATCGTAAGCTTGCTTCAGATTATACTCTAACTCCTTGCAGTGAGTGTCCGATGCAACGAAATGTGCGTAGCCGTTATGAACAAGTTTCCAAGCTGTTTCCTTAACTTTCTTACCATAAAGCCCAAGCAAACTCCCACTGTTTATCTGGAAGTAAACATCTCTTTTTATTAACTCTTTTGCAGCTTTACTACTACTCATAATGAACCGGTATCTTTCCGGATGAGCCAGCACAGGTCTGTACCCTCTTCTAAGCACATTAAAAAGATTCTGATACACTTCAGTTTCAAGAGAGTTCACATTACATTCTACCAGGCAGTAATTTGTGTCAAAATATTGAAGGTTTTCCCGCTCAATATCAATGGGAGAATTCGGTGTTAAATATACTTCACATCCCCTCAGTAACTTGATGTCAATGTTCTCAGCTTGAATCTTATCTTGTAAATCCTTAACGGCGTTCTTTATCGTAATGTCATGGTTATTGTACATTCCTTCAAGATAATGAGGTGTCGCAAAAACGGTTTTAACACCGTTTTGCGACATCTGCTTAATAATATTCAATACTTCTGATTGATCATTGGAACCATCATCAAGTCCCGCTAAAATGTGAGTATGTATGTCTATCATTTTATGGCAATCTATCCTTAATTATAGTTACGAATTCCATTAGAACCTCGTTGTGAGGCATATTTTTAATCATTCTGATTGAATCTGTAATCAATTTCTCGGCATACTTCTTTGATTTCTCTAGTCCAATCAACCCTGGATAATCGGCTTTATTCTTTCTTTTTATTTTAACTTCCGGCTCATCTTCATCCATGCTTCCGATATCATCCAGAATGTCGTTTACAATATAATAAGCAAGTCCGATGTTCATGGCAAAGTTACCAAGAGTAATCATCAAATTCTCGTCAGTACCGTTAACAATACAAGCCATTTCAGTACCTGCTTGTAAAAGTGAACCCATCTTTTTCATATAGATGTACTTAAGGACATT
>JAFGVF010000048.1 GCA_016938155.1 Candidatus Cloacimonadota bacterium | reverse complement strand
TTTTAGTATCAAACTTATGACAGCCAATCTGTTTCAATCTCTCAATTAAGGGAGTTAACGGGTCTGTTAAAGCATTCCCGACAGCACCTTGGCAGAAGGGACAGGCATGAACATCCGCTTTGGAATCTACATAAAGATACCGGTCTCCCCCTCCGAAACATCCTATTTTGCGTTGATGATGACCGACATATTCCAAAATTGGCATCTTCTTATAGAGAGGGTCCGACATCGTTTTAAGGTAGAATCTATCCAAAATAGCAATCTGTTCTTGATTTAACTCAATATCCTGACCTTCATAGTGACCAGTCTTTCTCGGTTCCAGTATTCTAACAATCGAAACATCGGAATCCTTAGCCAATTGCATGTATCTATTCAGATTATCTTCCGAAACGAACTCACGCCCTGCACAAAGAGAAAAAGCTACCACCAAATCCGCTTCATGAGCATTATGAGCTGCTTCCATTGCCCACTTATATGAATCTTTATGCTTTCTGAATTCATTATGCTTCGACTCATCCCAATGATCTAAACTAATCACCACACCGGATAAGCCGGCTTGCTGTAGTAACTGTGCTTTTTCAGAAGTTAACCCGAAACCGGAGGTAAGAATCCACATCTCTGTATCTTTATCTGCATTCTTGATTAAATAAAGTAAATCTTCGAAACGGGTTAAGGGTTCTCCCCCGCTGAATTGAATATTACAGATACCATAGTCCTGAAACTTCCTCATAATAAGACTTAAATCATCCAGGCTAAGTGTCTCCTTAGCGGAAAGATTGTTCCATTCATAACAGTGTTCGCACTTCAATGGACATCGGCTGGTTATTGAAAAAATCATTGTCTGAAGGATATGTTCCTTCCCGCCATAAGGTTTGACCTTATTCAACTCACCGAGAATGAACTTATCAAAAGCCTTTGATGGCCATCCCGTTGAGGCAATTGTCCAGAAATAGCGTCCATTGGCATAAGCAAACTTTGCGTTGCCATTGTCTCCCTGAATGCTTCGCTTCTTCTTGATAACAGAAAGCAAAACCTGAAAAGATGTTATTGGGCTTCGATAAACAGATAAGGCTAACCTTATGATATTCATTCGGAGTCTGAATCGTACTGATTTGAGCTGTAAGCCGTTCTCCACACAAATGGATGACATTTGTTGTTTCTTCATCGACTAAACTGCTCTCTCATGTGCAAATATCTTTCTCGAGAGAATACGCTTAATCTTCCCGGTTTACGGAAAGTCTCTAAATAGGACACATCTGTTTTACCGGAAGGATTTCTGATAACTTCATAGTGACCACGGCTGTGGAGAAAAGCTGAACGGTTATAGCCTTCTCGCTGCTGCGGGACTGCATAAGTCATAATTGCCTGATTCCCTATCTCCGGCATCACGAAGTACTCATCATCACTTGTATTCAGTAACCTGGCAACATCTTCTCCATTATGGTCTATCGCTGAAGTTAAAGCTACTTCCTCCATGAATACTTTTTGGTCTGGAGTGAAATCCATACCGATGAAGTCAGTTTCCCAGAACATGAAACCGCACTCCAGCTTAAGTTCTATCTCATTGGAATTAATACCGGATAAATCGATTGGCATTATCATCTCTTTCTCTGCCATTGGTCCCACTACATGATAATAATCCACAAATTTCCATTCATTATTCTGCTTTAGATAAACTGACATCGGGATACCTTGCTCTAACGCCCAATTAGGCTGGATTGCCTTATCACTGTCTTTTTGTTTTGCAAACCAGCGAGAGTACTTATCTCCAAAAAGACTGAAGAATTGACCCATGGTATAGTCCAACCAGAAAGAGTTCTTGGCTCTGATGACCAATTTTGCATTATCTACTCCTTCAGGACGATTGAAACTGAAATACATCTCATCCTTTGTCTTATCTTCTCCCGCATCAGCATCTCCGGGGAACATCAGATCATCACTTTCGGATACTAAAGACAGAATATCATCTTGAAGCTTTGAAGAAGCTGAAATGGGCTGCTGTAGATTTTGGTATGTATGACAAACACCATATTTATCAACCAATACCTTGCTGTCTTTTGGATGGTCAATTACAAGTAGTTTTGCCAGATTAGTCGATTGGATCTCTTGCATCTGATTATCCATCTTCAATTGGTATTGATTGTTAATCGGCTTTAAATCAGGAAGTGGCAAGTAGTCATCTCTTTCAAGGCTGGGCAGGATTGCTCCACTATAGATTTCTCCCGTCAGATTGTAGTTTTCTCCATCAAAAGTGTAAACAAATGGACATGACTCTTTAGTTGCTAAAATTATTAGCATAATCGCGAATAAAACAGCTGCGACAGTAAGTCCACTCACCAATACTGTAGTTACAAGACTCATGCCAGGATCATACTTATATATTTCTATCTTCTCAATACTTGATAGCGGTAAATCAACGATTCTGGGAAGAGAATCAGGTTTAACCTCTGTATTCTTCATGTGAATATCAACAAGAAAATCTTTCTGATTATAAGGTTTGTAATTAGTAATTTTCGACATCCTACCACTCAAGCTATCATCTTTCAGAGTCGCATCTGTCATGTAGTAGTTACTTTCGTTATAATAGGGATACACAATGTGTAAAATATGACCTTCAAAAGACCGTTTCTCGTGTTTATCTACTTTTACTGTACGATATTGAATACATGACATCAGTTGTAATGCAATTAACAGAATTGAAATCATTCGTAAAAGCTTCTTTGTAAATCTCATAAATCCTCCCAAACATAACTTATTCCTTACATCAGCTACCGTTAAAACACATGATTCCCTTGAATTTCTCACACTGTGATGAGTAAAGACTCTCTTATATTACATAATCGTGATGTTTATCTCGTTAACCGCATATAGTCGAGTATATTTGTTATATATTATTTTTGTCAATAATATTTTTCCGAATGAATTCATTGAAAAGAAAAGAAATGAACTTTCAGTAAACTTAAACAGCTACTTAATCTTCATCTATCCCAAGGCT
>JAFGVF010000047.1 GCA_016938155.1 Candidatus Cloacimonadota bacterium | reverse complement strand
TTACATTGGGAAAACAATGCCCCGGAATTCTACTATATTGATATTGTGAGATTTCGCAGATTGATGGAGAATCTCCTTAGAAATTCCATCAATGCTCTTTCAAATGGAGGCAATATCTACCTCAGTTTCTCAGGAAAAGAGGACTATATCAAATTCTCAATCAGAGATGATGGACCGGGGGTTTTACCGGAAAAGATTCCCTACATTTTCGAACCGTTCAAATGCGGTACTCCCACAAAAGGTAAGGGGATAGGTCTGGCAATTTGTAAGAAGATTGTTGATGACCATGGCGGTGTTATTGCCTATAAGAAGTCCAAAGAGGGTGGAGCACAATTTGATGTTGAGCTACCGATTATTGACTTTGGCAGTTTAAATGGCAGGTAATTCGTACCCTAAATCCCCTTGACACAATTATCGCTTCTTTGAGATAGGTATTTAAAGTGTCCCCGTAGCTCAGCTGGATAGAGTGTTTGATTCCGAATCAAAAGGTCGCGCGTTCGAATCGCGCCGGGGACGCCATATCATCGTAGCAATTTCAATCTGAGATTTATTACTCTCTTCTTTAGCTTTGTTTGAATAGTGTTCCTGTACTTATCAATATTCTATACCAATTTCTTTACTTTCTCAAGACCCTTCCTCAATGAGTTAATTGCTACAGGCTTGGTTAAGTAGTCGTTCATATCCTCGGTAACGAGTTTATCTAACTGATCTGAAACAGCATGAGCAGTAAGAGCAATAATGTAAGGTTGTTGAATTTTATTACCTAATTCCCTGACTTTATGAGAAGCAATAATACCATCCATAAGAGGCATTTGAATATCCATCAAAATAACATCGTAATTATTCCTTACAATCATATCCAGTACCTCTTCTCCATTTTCAACCATATCAGCATCATATCCGAGTCTCTCAAGTATTTTTAAGATTACCTTTTGGTTTATATAATTATCTTCAGCTACGAGAATTTTAAGAGGGTATTTCTCGGACATATTATGGTCAAAACCACTTTCTTTATGTTCGTACTCCTGTACTAATTCATTAGATGCAAAGAGATTATAGATAACTTTATAGAGATTCGACACCTTAACGGGTTTTGTTAGAACCTTATCACAAAATTGCTTACATTCTTCTATATTTCCGGCTGAACTGAGAATGATGAGTGGTAAATTTTTTAAACCCATATCCTCTCTGATTTTAGTGCAAAGTTGAGTTCCATCCATTTCAGGCATTTGGAAGTCAGTTAGAACTAAGTCGTACTCCACTTCTTTTATCATCTTTATCGCTTCAAAAGGAGTTTCTGCAGCATCGGATTTCATTCCCCACCAAGACAGTTGATGGGAGAGAATCTGCCTGTTCTTCTCATTATCGTCAACTATCAAAACCTGCTTCCCGTTAAGCACCGGTTGCTCTTTTTTATTGAAAACTTTCCGTTCAGTTTTAGCAGAGGGGACCATGATATTAAAATGGAACTTCGAGCCTTTCAGATAGGTACTTTCCACCCACATGTTACCACCCATCATTTCACTAAGTCGTTTTGATATAGCCAACCCGAGTCCGGTACCGCCAAACTTTCTTGTTGTTGAAGGGTCAATCTGACTGAATGATTTGAAGAGTCTGTCCAGTTTATCTTCAGGAATACCGATTCCGCTGTCAATAACCTTGAAATGTATTTTGTTTTGTTCGCCAATAAGTGTATTTGAAAGCTCAATCACAATCTCACCCTTCTCAGTGAATTTTATGGCATTACCAACAAGATTTATGAGGATTTGACGGAGCTTATTCTTATCTCCGATTACTGTGAGCGGAACATCTTTCTCAATCGAATAAATCAATTCGATGCCCTTATTGTTAGCTGAGTTGGAGAATATATCAAGCACTTCTTCAACAACATCAGTCAGTTCAAATGGAATCGCTTCTAATTCGAGTTTTCCCGCTTCTATCTTGGAATAATCCAGAATGTCATTGATAATTGCAAGGAGAGCATCACTACTTATTTTGATAGTATCGATAAAATCCATCTGTTCTTCATTAAGTTGCGTATCAAGCATTAGATAAGACATCCCAATAATCGCATTCAGGGGAGTTCTAATCTCATGGCTCATATTTGCCAGAAAGGAGGATTTTGCTTTGTTAGCGGCTTTTTCTGCCTGCATAGCCTGTCGCATCATATTTTCTGACTTTTTCCTATCGGTTACATCCAGAAGAGTAACAACGGTCTCTTCTGTTTCAGGTATCAAAACAACTGTAATCAAGACATCTTTTACAATGCTATTTGCATCCACAAACTTGAATTCATATTTATCAGGGATGTTTATATCACCGCTCCATCTTAACACCTGATAACGCTTCATCTTGTCTATCTGGGAGGAATGTACAAATTGGTACCAGTACATTTTATTTTCAATCTCTTCTCTTTGGTAGCCCGAGAGATTTTCAAACTCTCGATTAACTAAGGTTATCAAGCCATCTTTTCTAAAGGAGATTGTTGAAGAACCGTTGTTTTCAAACACAAGACGAAACCGCTTCTCTTTTTTTTCCAATTCTTGAGCATTTTGCCGCTCTAAAGTGACATCTAAACCTGTTATGACTATATATTGAAGGATATTCTTTTCATAGATTCCTGAGAAGTTAGCGGCAATTATATATTCCCGACCTTGAAGTGAACGAAGCGGAAGTTCATGATACTGGGGCTCACGGAAAGAGAAAGGGAAATCATATCCTGCCTTTAGCTCCTTTTTCAGCTCCATATCGGTTATAAATTCACACATTTCAGCATTCACGGTATCAGTTATGTTGTACCCGAGAATTCTCTTGGCAAAGTCGTTTATTCTCTTAATTCGTCCATACTCATTTACAACAATAACCATTGCTTCTTCTATATCAAGAACTGTCGTAGTAAAAATCCGCTCCTTATCAAGCTCCTCAGTTCTTTTTGCTACTGTTTCCTCAAGATTATCTGCGAGTTGTGACAGATTGGCATTACTGATTTCAAGCTCTTTGTGGAGTTTCGCCCTTTTCCAGGTATTTATCATCAGAATCAGAATAATTATGGAAAGAAAGATGATGAGTACTCCAAATTT
>JAFGVF010000046.1 GCA_016938155.1 Candidatus Cloacimonadota bacterium | reverse complement strand
GTACCGATAATCCTCCTACAAACGAGATTGATGGATTTGATGCAGGCTTTGTAACAAGCTACCAGGTTGCTACTCCTCTTGAATTCAGTACACTCTATTATTGGAAAATTGTACCTTATAATTTTGTCGGTGATGCCACTCCATGTCCTGTCTGGTCATTCACAACAAGACCGGAAAACATGGTAACAATTGGAGATGGAGCAGATATAAACCAGTCACTACCTATTGAACCTTATTATGGTTACTCTTATTCTCAGAGTATTTATTATCCTGAAGAGTTTGGAGCAGCCGGTTTTATAAACAGTCTCTCATATCATTATAATGGGGCAGGAGTTCTGGAAACAAGTACACAGTGGGTTATCTATATGGGATTGACCGATGTGGATACATTTGACAGTACATCTTCCTGGATTCCTCTGGACCAGCTTACAATGGTCTATAATGATACCATTACTCCACCCACAGGGGATGAGTGGATTAACTTCTCTTTAGACAACATGTTCTTCTATGATGGAATGTCTAACCTCGTGATTGCTGTTGAAGAGAATGAACCTGACTACGGGAACTGGGATGAAGCCTTCTATTGCACACCTGTTACCGGTGCAAGAAGCATCTTCTTTTATAGTGACGGTACTGACCCTGATCCTGCGGCTCCTCCCACAGCATACGATACTCCGGCATTTATTCCAAATGCCAGATTCTTCATGATTCCACCGAGTGTGGGTCCCTATGTCATACTTAGTGCCTTAGAGATTGATTTCAATGTTGAGAATATTAACGGAACATCCGATGCTTATAATCTTAGAATAGCCAATTTCGGACAAAGTGATGCCGTAATAAATCCTGCTTCTGTTATCAGTGGTGCCGATGCTGACCAGTTTACTCTGACAGATAATAACACATATCCGATAACCATTCCTCAGTTTGGAGAAGTAAGCTTAGATGTTTATTTCCATCCGACCTCTCAAGGACATAAGGAAGCGATTCTTACGATTGTAGATAATGTTACGGATGATGACCGAGAAACACATCAGATACCTTTGCATGGTTATGCTTATGTTCCTGATGGTAATAACACTTCATTTACAGCTACCGAAGTTTCACTTGATGTTGAGGCATTACAGGCAATTATTGAACCGGAAATTGACATTGACTGGTATGTTTTCTGGCAAACAGGTCCTGCGATGATAGATGCCCATACAGAGAATCTTTATAATTCCAATATCGATTTGGCAGCATTCCTGTATGGACCATATAATGACCTTGGAACACCTGTTGATGAAGGTGCAGCTATTGCGTTTGATGATGATAGTTGGCCTGATGGCATCAACCCGCATTTAACTGCAAATGTCACTGAATCTGGATTCTATTATCTTAGAATAGCGGGATTTGATAACTCTCCTGCCGACGAGAGAATGGCTAAGAAACATAGAAGAAATCTCCGTTGGGAGACTAACGATTATTCCCTCTGGATTTCTACTGATAATCACACGCCACCACCGGCTTTAGACCCTCCGACTAATCTGGAGGCTGAAGTTACTTATCAGGGTGTTAACCTTACATGGTCACTCCCTGAACCGGATACCAGAAATCTTTCCGGGTATAATGTGTACAGAGATGATGTAGTGATTAATGGCAGTCCTGTTACCTCTCTATTCTATCTGGATTCGATTGATAATTTGACCGTTAATCAAACTTATGAATACAAGGTGTCAGCACTTTATACCGGACCTACCGGTGAATCTGTTCCTTGTGACTCAATCAATATTACATTTACTTCCGTTGACCCGCCTGTTATTGCTGAAGGTTTCGATACCTATGATAACTTCGTTACTCAATTCGGAAGTTGGACTATCCTCGATGAAGATGAAGAGGAAACATACGGATTTAATAACGGTATAGATTTCCCCGGTGAGAATGATGCCATGGCATTTATCGTGTTTAATCCGACAGCTACAACACCACCACTGCAATTTGCAAATGCCTACAGCGGAACTAAATATGCTGCTTGTTTCTCTGCCGACACAGGAATAAACGACGATTGGTTGATTACACCCCAGATTCAGTTAACTCAAAATCCTGCCAGCATCAGATTGTTGGCTCGTTCTTATACCGTTCAATTCGGGATGGAAAAGTTTGAAGTTGCTGTTTCAAGTGGAAGCACTAATCCAAATAGTTTCACTGTTATCAGTGGAGAGCAACCTGTAGAGGTTCCTTTGGCATGGACTCCGTATAACTTCAGTTTGAATGCTTATGCAGGACAGATTGTCCGCGTTGCTATTCATTGTGTATCTCAGCAAACATTCTTTATGATGCTTGATGATGTAATGGTTGTAAACAATGGGGCAACTGTCGGTAATCCCAATAATCCGCTTATTCCTGAAGTAACTGCTTTGGGAACTAATTACCCCAATCCGTTCAATCCTGAAACTGTAATCAGCTTCGATTTAAAGGAAAGAGCTGATGTAACTCTTGATATTTATAATATTAAGGGTCAGAAGGTAGCAACTATTGCAGACGATAGTTTCAATGCCGGAAGACATTCAGTTATATGGAAAGGAACAGACTCTCATGGCAGTAGCGTTTCCAGCGGTGTTTACTTCTATAAAATGAGCTGTGGAACATATACAAAAACAAGAAAGATGATTCTGATGAAATAAGACGAATCAATAGATAACTTAAAGCCCTCGAGAAATCGAGGGCTTTTTTTTTAGACCCTGATTTCTTTTTATTTCCACTTCTTATGTTACCATTATGTTTAGTTCCAGTTATGTTTAGTCCCATGCTAACAGATTCTGTATCCTCATTGCTCCCTTACAACTCACGGGAATCACGCGGGAATCACACGGGACTCTCTCGGGAATCACTCGGGCAAAGCCCCGAGTTATTCACATTTTGTTCATAAGTTTTTCCCAGTTTTTTCCCG
>JAFGVF010000045.1 GCA_016938155.1 Candidatus Cloacimonadota bacterium | reverse complement strand
TGGATAAAGGTCTCTGGAGATATACACGGCATCCCAACTATTTCGGAGAGAGCCTGATGTGGTGGGGAATCTTTGTTATCACCCTTAATACCCCAAACGGATGGCTTGCCGTTTTCAGTCCAATTATAATTACTACTCTGCTTCTGAAAGTATCCGGTGTTCCTCTTTTAGAAAAGAAATATAAAGAAAATCCTGAATATCGTGAATATATAAGAAAAACCGGTTCATTCATTCCAAGGTTACCCAGAAAATGATAAAATCAGTAGCATTTACAATCTCGCTGGCGTTTTTATTCTTAAGTGTTTTTGCAGCAAAAGCGGACATATATCGCCAAAATACGAATGAGTTAATCTTTACATATCAGGATGAGGTGACAGCTTATAGTGATTCAACTGTAATCAGACATCTCTATTACACACCTGAAGGAGAGTTGGCAGCCATTGATGAAGCAGTGATTCAGGACAAGACTCTAATACGAGGTAAAACCAGATTACTACAGGTAGATGAAACAGGTGAAAGCTTCCTGAATAAGGATAACATACTCCTTCGCTTTAACAGAAAAGGCGATGTGAAACAGAAGGATTTTTCAATTGATAAAGAGATTCTGGTCGGACCGCTTTTCGATACATTTGTACAGCGAAACTGGAAAGCATTAATTGATGGTACTGATTTAAGGTTTCTACTCCCTGCCCCCGATGTAATGATGATTGGCAACTTCTCATTAAAAAAAGTGGAATCAGATTATACAACTGCAGAGAAGGTTGTTTTCAGGCTTAGCCCGGTAAGTATTTTCCTTAAGATATTCATCTCGCCGAGCTATTTTGTATATGACCTCAGAACAAGAGAATTGACAGAAATCCACGGCACAACTATTCTTCCTACTCTAAATAAGGGGAAATGGAGTAAGACCACAGACGCAGACATCTTTTTCCGCAAATAAACTCAGTAGAGGAGTATCAATGTCACGCTATGTAAAGAAAACCTCTCATAAGAAGGGACTGCCTCCGGGTTCACTAGTATTTGTCGGGAATGAGAAGCAGGAGAAAATTAGAATCCGGATTTTCAATTATGATGAAGAAAATCTGAAAGAGATAGAAGTAAATAGAATTGAGGAAGTCTTTCCATTTAAAGAACAGAAAACGACTACCTGGATTAATGTGGATGGACTACACAGAACAGAGGTAATAGAAAGCATTGGAAAGCATTATGATATCCATCCTCTGATCCTGGAGGATATCCTGAACACTAACCAACGCCCGAAGATGGAAGAAACGGATAACAATCTGTTTATTGTTCTCAAAATGCTTGATTACGATGCAGAAAAGAATGAGATAAATTCGGAACAGGTAAGTTTTATCTTAGTTGAGAATTGTGTTATCTCATTTCAGGAACGGGAAGGTGATGTTTTTGATCATCTGAGAGAAAGATTGAGGCAGAATGTGGGGAAAGTAAGAAAAATGCAAGCTGATTATCTGACTTATCTCTTTCTTGATGCAGTTATTGACAACTACTTTGTGATACTTGAGAAGTTGGGTGATAAAATCGAGGATTTAGAAGAAAAACTTATTGCTAATCCATCAAAAGAGATGATGGAACAGATCCATAATCTTAAAAGAGAGATTATCTTTCTTCGTAAGTCTATTTGGCCTCTGAGGGATGTTATCAACGGATTGGAACGCTCCGAATCTCCCCTAATAAAGAAATCCACCGAGATTTATCTAAGGGATTTATATGACCATACAATTCAGGTAATCGATACTGTGGAAACATTCCGTGACATTGTTACCGGAATGATGGATTTATACCTCACGAGTGTTAGTAACCGGATGAATGAAGTCATGAAAGTGCTTACTATTTTTGCTGCTATCTTCATCCCGCTGACCTTCCTTGCAGGTGTATATGGTATGAATTTTAAATATATGCCTGAACTGAATTGGAAATTCGCTTACCCGATTTGGTGGGGTATCAGTATTATTGCAGGTCTGTTAATGCTGGCATTTTTCAAAAAGAAGAAGTGGCTTTAGGATTAATTGTTTGCGGTTTGCAAAGTAATTCATTTAGGGTATTTTGTAAATACTTGACAGTTATTCCATGCTTGGAAAATCGTTGATAGTAAATAATCATTAAGGATTGCAAGAATTTAATGAATAAATTGGCAGTATGCTTACTTTTAGCTATAATTATCGGAACTCTATCCGGAGTTGATAATGTCTATTTTAACGCTGAAAGAGCACCTGATTATCTTGATATCTTCTCACCATATACAGAGGAGGAAACCGACGAGGTAGTTCATCCTGATGTTGTATATGTCCCTTCCGGTTGGAATGGGTATAAATATTGGATGTCTTACACTCCATTTCCAAACTCTGCTCCTCAATTTGAAAATCCATGTATTGTAGCTTCCCAGGATGGTCTTGTATGGAGTGTTCCATCTGGACTAACCAACCCGGTTGTTCAACCCTATGATGAAGGATACGACCCGAACAACTACTACCTTTCTGATTCAGACTTGATTTTGTCTCCTGATGGTCAAACAATGTATCTCTGTTGGAGAGATCATGCCGGTTGGAACGCAGAGTACTTTGGTGTATCTTCCTCTACTGATGGAATTAACTGGTCATCTCCGACTTATCCTTTTTATACTCTAAGTACAAATGGAGAGAGAATACTCTCACCGGCTCTGGTATATAATGGGTCAGGATATGAATTGTATACTGTTAACAGTAAATCAACACCCCGTACATATTATCGTCGAACTGCATCAACACCTACAGGACCATGGGGAAATAAAACACAGGTAAATGTTCCTCTTTATGATGGTTCATCATGGATGCTTCCGGTATATTATACCGGACAGCTATCCTATGCCTCAATGGTATGGCACTGGGATATTCTCTTTGAGAATAACGAGTACTGGATGATTGCTGCAGTTGGGGGTGCAACAGATACCCAGAGTATTTCTTTATGGGTAGCTAAATCAGATGACGGGCTTTCATGGACATTTGACAATAATCCTTTGCTTGAAGCTGCTGATAGTGGATGGGATAAGTACATTTATCGTGCCACAGCTATTCCGAATTATCAGAATAATGTAATGAATCTCAAGATTTGGTACTCCTCTAACGGTGCAACAGCTGTTGATAATCTCAAATGGCATATAGGTTATACTGATGCCATAAGCCCTGAATATGAAGTGTTAGCAGTAGAGTTGACAGAGTTCATGGCTTCTATGACAGCCAACAACCGAGTCAGTATTCAGTGGTCAACAGCATCCGAGATGAATGCCGTTGGTTTCAATATCTACAGTAATGATGTTAATAACTTAGGAACTGCCGGTTTAGCTAATTCGCAAATTATTCAGGCAACGAACAGCAGTATGGGAGCGAGTTATTCCTATCTTGATAAATATCCACCTGACTCAGATATCTTGTATTATTGGTTGGAAATGGTTAGTATGAATGGTGATACAGAGCTCTACGGACCAGTCCTGGCAAGACAATCTTATCATGAGGATACATCTCCCGATTTATCGCTTAAATATGGACTTTTAGGAGCATATCCCAACCCGTTCAATCCCTCGACTGAGATTGGATTTAATTTGTTGAAATCAGGGGGAGTCGATATCCAAGTATTCAGTCTTCAGGGTAAATTAGTCTGGACTTACAAGGCACATAGTCTTCCTGCCGGTCGGCATTCAGTTCTATTTGATACTTCAGATGAAGGTCTATCCCTCTCCTCAGGAGTGTATTTCTGTAAGTACACTGATTCCTTACACTCTCAGATATCAAAGCTTGTTCTCTTGAAATAATTATCCGAGATAACTCCAG
>JAFGVF010000044.1 GCA_016938155.1 Candidatus Cloacimonadota bacterium | reverse complement strand
CGAAAATGACGATGATAAGCATATCGTTATCAAATTGATCACGGGATACAATGTCGGAATCGATATTGATACAATTACTGACATGAAAGAAGTCGGTTATAAAAAGGCACACTATCAGATTCCTGAGAAGGAGTTTCCCTATAGCGACGGGAAACCAAATATCAAGCTGATTGGCACAGGCGGCACCATTGCCTCCCGTCTCGATTATCGTACCGGTGCTGTTATTCCTGCCTTCTCTCCGGGAGAACTTTATGGGGCTGTTCCAGAATTGGCAGACATCTGTAATCTGAAAACTGAGAAGTTGTTTGCTGTGTTCAGTGAAAACATGGGACCGGAGCAGTACAAGACCCTGGCAATAGCCATCGGCAAAGAAATAGAAAACGGTGTGGACGGAATCATGATAGGACATGGTACCGATACTCTTCATCATACAGCGGCTGCCTTAACATTTATGGTTCAGAATTCACCGGTCCCGATTATATTGGTTGGTTCTCAACGCTCTTCCGACAGACCTTCCTCTGATGCCGCCCTGAACCTAATTCACGCAGCAACTGCTGCCGGAACTTCTGACATTGCCGAAGTGATGATCTGTATGTTTGGACCTACTTCCGATGAATACGGTCTCCTGCATCGCGGAACACGAGTTCGTAAGATGCATTCCTCTTTCCGTTCAACTTTCAGAACAATTGGTGATATTCCGCTTGCAACGGTCACAAGAGATAAGATTACTCCTCTCAAGCAGAACTATAATCATCGTAGAAGTGATAGAAATGTTACTATTAAACCCTATTTTGAAGAGAAAGTAGGCATGGTTTATTACTATCCCAATATGCAGCCTGATATGATTGACTCAATGGTTGATAACGGCTATAAGGGTATCATTATAGCAGGTACGGGACTTGGACATGTAAACAAACCACTTTATCCGGCTATCGAAAGAGCTGTAAAAGCAGGTGTTCACATCTATATGACTGTACAGACTCTTTGGGGATTCGTGCACATGTTTGTTTATGATACTGGTCGTGACCTGATGGCGAAAGGGATTGTCCCGACTGAGAACATGCTCCCTGAAGTTGCCTATATCAAACTCGGCTGGGTACTTGGTCAGACAAACGACCCTGAAGAAGTTCGCCGAATGATGCTTACACCGGTTAATGGTGAGATTACAGAAGGTGAACCGTATAACGGGTATCTTATCTTCCAGGGAGGAACCCCGGAGATAGAGGATTTCCTTCGTAAGATTCACATGTAAAAAAATACAATTTGTAAAAAATAAAAAGGACGACTGCGGTCGTCCTTTTTGCATTTATTGCGATAAAAATAGATTCACAGTGCGTTTTATGCGAAGTTCGGTCATTTTCACACTTCTTTCACACTTCTATTCATCAACGCACTGTGATCCCGCTGTGCCGTCACTGTGAACCCGCTATCCACGCGGTGTCACAGTGCGTGGGTAGTGCGAGGCTAGTGGATAACCTATACTTGAATTGCCGGTTATTAAACAGGTTACAGATACAAATCTACAGTGGAGATTATGCGGGTTTAGATGATTATTGAAATTACCTGTTTTTGTGCTTTCATCGTATGTTTGCAAGAGTTAATTTCAGAGGTTGACGAACTGCTTTAATTCTGCAATAAAAAAGCCCCCTGCTAAGGGGGCAAAAGTGGTGGACCCAAGAGGAGTCGAACCTCTGACCATCCGGTTATGAGCCGGAAGCTCTACCAGCTGAGCTATAGGTCCGTGCTAAACAGTTTGATAAATTTTAATCCTTCCGAAAACTGTCAAGAATAATGTAAGGTTTTATCCTATTCTTTTACATTGAAATTACGGAAGAACTCATGAAGTTGTTGACTTCTGGTAGGATGCCTTAACTTCTTCAGGGCTTTATCCTCAATCTGCCTAATTCGTTCTCTGGTCACTCCGAAGATATGACCTACTTCCTCAAGTGTTCTATGGAATCCATCATCGATACCGAAGCGGAGTCTGATTACCTTCTCTTCACGAGGCGTGAGGGTCTTGAGAACCTCATCGACCTGCCGTTTGAGTAGAGTTCTTTCAGCCATTCGTTCAGGTGTAATGGTGGATTTATCTTCAATAAAATCACCCAGTATGCTATCCTCATTATCATTACCGATCGGTTTATCAAGAGAAACAGGTTCTTTAGAGATAGAGAGGATACTTTTAACTTTCTCGACAGGCATATCAAGTGCTGCGGCAATCTCTTCCGGATAGGGTTCTCTGCCTAACTTCTGCATCAATCTTCTGCTGGTGCGATTAATTTTGTTAATGGACTCAATCATATGAACAGGTACACGGATGGTACGAGCCTGGTCTGCAATTGCTCTTGTGATAGCCTGACGAATCCACCAGGTGGCATAAGTACTGAATTTATAACCCTTACGATAGTCGTATTTCTCAACTGCACGCATAAGTCCTGTGTTACCTTCCTGAATCAGGTCAAGGAAATCAAGACCACGGTTGTTATAGCGTTTCGCAATGCTTATAACAAGACGCACATTCGCCTCTATCATATCATTTTGAGCTTTCTCTTTCATCTTCTCACCACGACTGATTTCACGGGATAAGAAGATTAGCTCATTAGCAGTCATCCTGGTTTCGAGTTCAACACGCCTAATCTTACGACGAGCATTCTTTATTTTGCGAAGGGTTTCAATGAAGAGAGTAGGGTCAACATTGGTTTCGCCTTTAACTTCAAGGAAATCTTCGTCAGATTTCTTTGCTCTGCGACCATAAGTGCAGATTTCGTCAATCGTATAGCGTTTGATTCTGGTCAAATCGCTGATAGCTTTGTTGCTTTCCTCAATTCTATCCACAAGGCTTTTAACACGATAGACCATTCGTTTGATGAGCTTGTCATTGAAAGCAAGAGAGCTGTATAAATCGACAATCTTGACTCTGCGTGAATCAATCTCCTCTTCTCTTGCTGCTGTGCCAGTATCATCATATTCAGTATTATCAAGGATTTCACCTATTTCGTTGAAATATACTTCAGATTCTTTAAGGATGGATGAAAATCTTACAATCAGCTTCTCATCCTGGCTTTTATCCATCCAGCTACCGAGTTCCATTTTGAATATTTGGTCAAGACGCACTCTTTTTTCTTTGAAACGATATAGGAAGTTATACATTTCGCGGAGCGTACTGCCTGATTTATAGACATTATGAGTTATCATCTTCTGGGCAGTTTCGATTTTCTTGGCTATTCTAATCTCACCTTCTCTGTCCAGCAGTGGTACTCTACCCATTTCTCGTAAATACATTCGAACAGGGTCATCGTAATACCTTTTGGATTGGTATTTCTTTGTAGGTGTAGGTTTCTTGGTTGAGGAGCGTTTAGTAATCCGCTTTTCTGTTTCATCAATTACCTCAATACCCTCTTCATTCAATTCGACGATAATATCGTCAATTTTATCAAGGAATATCGGGCTGTCTGGCAGAATCTCATTAATTTGCTTAAAAGTGATGTAACCGTTGTCTTTTCCTAACTCAGCCAATTTTTTAACGCAATCGTTGTAACTAAGCATTAATGCTCCTTAGTGTAATGTCTTTCCGACTACCTGTGCTCCAAGCAATCGTATCTGGGTGCGTAAACTCTTTCTCTTCTTAAGTAACTCGGTATCTACCGGAGATTGTATCAATTGTGCCGAAACAATCTCAAAGTCTTTCTTCAGTTTGCGAAGTTTCATCTCAAGGATGAACTTATCAATGACTGCCACCGGCGGTTCTTCATAGATAAGTTCACTCAAATCATTTCTCACTGTTTCATCCTCAATCAGATTCAGCAAAGCTGAGGGGTCTGATACTTCAATAATAGTAGTATAATTGCTTTCCAGAAAAGAGAAAACATTTTTATACTTTTCCACGAAGAAATAGCTTTCATCCACTTCTTCGATCAGATGTTCATACAGATTCGCATGGATGGCAAGCACTAAAGCATACTTCTCTTCTTCATATTTATTCACGGATTCACTTACTTTAGCTTTCGCTACATCTTTGGAATTCTGCCTTCTCCCTTTCCGCAATCCGCTTCTTATCGAGGCTTCCTGAACCTTAAAACCTTCTGCTATCT
>JAFGVF010000043.1 GCA_016938155.1 Candidatus Cloacimonadota bacterium | reverse complement strand
TGGGAAAAATGTGGAAAAAGTTATGAACAAATTGTGGATAACTTTAGCCTATCCCAGGGAGGGTCTAGGGAGGCTCTAGGGAGATTCCAAAGAAATTCCACCGTTTCAAAGCAGAGCAGTAAAACGGAATTCCGAGTGGAAATCCGAGGAGAAATGCTGTGGAAAAGAAAATTGTAATAGGACGAATAGAAATAGAATAGAGAAATTAAGGAAGAAATATGTAGGTGGTCAAATAGACTGGATGGATAGCAGTTGGACACAAATGAACAGACAGAAAGGAGAGAATGGTTAAAATGGACACGGAGAGTATGTGTGAAACCGATTGAGTGGATTTATGAGTAAGATGGATAGATGAATGTGATGTTAAATGGTTCAATGGAGAAGTCTTTGAAGAAATGAGGGAGTATTCACAGTGCACTTTCATATTATTAAGTATTTTAGGTGTACTTTCTTAACAGCAAAATATCGGGTACAAAATCTTTACTTGACTATTACCAGCAGATTAAGAAAATCGAATAATGAGAAAAAAAGCAGTACTGGTAGTAGATATCGGTAATACCCATATCGTGCTTGGATGTTATCTTGACGGGAAGTTATGTGCTAATTGGCGATTGCATTCCGATAGGGAAAAAACATCAGATGAATACTTTTGCCAGCTACAGTCTTTTTTCTCCAATACTATCAAAGAGGAAATGTCTATAGAGAAAGTTGCTATGTCATCGGTCGTCCCAGAATTGACCAGAATATTTACCCATTTAGTGCAGCGGTATTTGGAATGTCCGCTAATAGATGTAACCGGTTATACACCTTTAGGAATGAGTTTCAGTATTCCAGACCCGAGTTTTATCGGAGCAGATTTGATAGTGAATGCTTATTCCGCCTGGAAGAAATATGAGACGAATTGTATTATCTGCGACTTTGGAACAGCGACAACGATTCAGTTTGTGGATCGGGAAGGACACTTCCACGGGACAGCAATTGCCCCGGGAGTTCAAAGCTCAGCTACAGGTCTATTTACAAAGGCAGCTCTTTTGACTAATATCCAGTTAGACCCACCGGAACATTTATTGGGCACCAATACTAAAGAGGCTTTGTTGTCAGGAATAATTCTTGGGCATGTTTTTTTAATAGACGGCTTTGCGAGGAAAATTCGACAGCAATTTAAGCATCTGGGTGAAATCAAATGCATAGCAACAGGCGGAATTTCCGGTTTGTTGGTTGAAAAATCCGAAGAGATTGATATCGTTGATAAGCAACTCACTCTTGATGGATTATATTTGATAAGCCAGGTTATATAGTAAATTAACTCAAGGCAATTAATGTATAGAAAAATCTTTCTACTTGTTGGTCTGATGGCATTGGTTTTATCACTCTCATCAACCGTGTTCCCATTTGATTATAAAATGGAAGGATATCCCGAATTACAGGGAAATGGAATAAACTATTTTAATATCCCGAGAACCCCTATCCATTCATACAGCCATCCATTTATCAGTAATTTACTCGAAACTGATACCGAAGTTTCCGTTGACCATGATATGATGATGATTGTTCTGAAGTCTAAGTACAATTCCATTACACTCTATCCAGATATCTATATGACATTTGACAGCTATCTGGACAGAATGTTTAAGTTTACGATTTCAGATAAAATCATAAAGAACTCTATCCAGTACATTTTTACTGAAGACCGTCAAGTGGACAGTGGAATAATACCGGAAATCACAATCAAAATACCCAAAGAGGCAATCCCGAAAGGAATGCGTACGCTGCTTGGAGATGAACAGGGAAAACTAAACCTGGACGGTAGCCAGAGATTAACAGTTACCGGAACCAGTACCAAACGAAAGACGAATGTAGTGTACGAGGGTAAAGACAACAGCAACTTTGACCTCGAAATGAAGCAGGACCTTGACCTGCGATTGAGAGGTAAAATTGGAGAAAAGATATCTGTAGATTTGAAGCATAATTCCAATGTTGATGAACAGCTCTTCGATCCAAACAATATCCATATTGAGTATGACGGTGATGATGATGAGATAGTCCAGAAGATTGAAGCCGGTAACATATCTCTCTCACTTTCAGGTTCCAAGTATGTATCGACCAGTATCTCTTCTCAGGGGTTATTCGGTGTGAAAGGGGAGTTACAGGTAGGTGGGTTAAAGGTTCAGACTATCTTCAGTGAAGAAGAGGGACAGAAGAATAAGCTGAAATACACAGGAAATTCCCAGCAGGACTCAACGACAGTATATAGTCGTGATTATGCCCGAAGAACGCACTATTTTGTGGAGCCGATGAAAGAATTATTCAGTCTCTACACTCAGGCTGATGCAGATGCAGGAAACTGCCCTCAGGGTTGGGTTGACAATGCCATCAAAACATCTCAATCAGGTGATTGGGTAGTTCTTGATGGAAATAAGCTTCCCAAAGCCGGGTCGATGAAAGTTTATCTGGATGACGGAAATGCTAATAATGATGAGTTAACAACAGTTCCCGGAGACCAGATTTCAGACTCTAACGGAGTGCCATTCGTTCCAATGTATGAGGAGCAGGTTGAAGGTCAGGATTATCTGATAAATTATGACCTCGGTTTGATTATGTTCTTGAAAGACATCAATAGATTATATACAATTGCAGTTGGATATACGAATCGGGTGGATGAGGTTCAACCCGCTAATTTTGATGCTACTGCCCCCGATGGGACTCTGCATGTAAAAGTTATCAGGATTAGGAATCAAGCTTATACAGAGGATGTTGACTCCGAAATCTCAAAATGGACATATCAGGCGAGAAATATCTATAAACTGTCACTTGGTAATATAAAAAGTGACGGATTTTCTCTGAAGGTATATACCCGAAATGAAGATAACACACTCAATTACTTTGTACCTGATGATATTGACGATAACGGTTTATCGAATTATAGGGACTATTTACGATTGGACAGTAACAATGACTTTCTGGTCAATGGAGATGACATGACTGTTGATTTGTCAGGAGGTGCCATTTACTTCCCCTTTATTGAACCATTCTATCCCTTAGGAGATTCACTTATCTATTTAAACGACCCCGAGAATGTCGGGTTTGACGATTTCAAAATAAGTATGTCTGTTAAGGGAAGTATCAGCAGAGAAAGGATAAATCTCAATCAGATTGGTGTTCTTGAAGGTTCTGTAAGTGTTAAAGTCAATGGAACTACTCTGACCGAAACAATTGATTATATAGTAGATTA
Source organism: Candidatus Cloacimonadota bacterium (assembly GCA_016938155.1). Classification (GTDB taxonomy): domain Bacteria; phylum Cloacimonadota; class Cloacimonadia; order Cloacimonadales; family JAFGVF01; genus Zophobacter. Next base: position 1,770 of record JAFGVF010000043.1, on the reverse strand, counting down.
TGATATGGGTGAGATTACTTTCCTCAATTCCAAAGCAAAAGACCCCAATGCTCAGATAGAGATAGAGTACGAGTTCCGTTCCGGTTTCTCAATCGAGCGAAAAACTATGGCGGGATTAAGGGCAGATATGGATATCGGGGATGTCGGAAAGATTGGTTCAACCTTCGTTTTCAAGAGCGAGAAAGTAACAGATGATCACCCGAAAATAGGTAATGAAAACTACAATATGTTTCTGGCTGATATTGATGCAAATGTGAAGGTTAAACCGGAATTTATGACTAAGATGGTGGATTTCTTACCCTTAATAAAAACCACTACAGAATCAGAGATAAGTCTTAGTGGTGAATTTGCCTTCTCCTATTTTGATATTTACGGTAATAATAAAACCAAGGCAAAAGAAGCATATATTGATGATATGGAATCAATTCTGAACCCGTATCCTTTTGGTATAAGCAGACAGGTTTGGAATCCTGCAAGTGAACCGGAAGCCAATACTCTACCCAAAGCAACTCTAAGTTGGTTTAAACAACAGAATATCAGAGCCAATCAGGTATATGACCCTGCTTCTCTTACAGAAGAGGAGGAGAATGACGAACTGAATGTAATGGCGGTTAGATTAGAGCCAGAAGTTCCTTATGTCCGTAGTTGGGGCGGATTGATGAAATATGTTGGCAATGAAATAGACTTCTCTGAGATGAAATATATACAAATTCTTCTGAAGGCAGAGAATTATGAAACGACTGCCCCGACTCATGTAACAATGCATATCGATATCGGTGATATAAGTGAGAACTTCTATACTTTTGGTGAAGCCGAGAACCCTCGTTCAAAACCCGACACAGAAGATGGAGCAAATGGCGGGACGAAAGACGGTGAGCTTGAAGTGAAGGAGGATGTGGGACTCGATGGTTTACCGGATGGGAACCCTAATGATGACCCGAGCGATAACTTCGACGACCTGGAAGAAAACTTTGAATATCCATATATAAATGGAACAGAGCGAAACGGTATTCTTGATACCGAAGATATGGATGGCAATGGAATTCTCAATACTTTGAACAGATATTTTGAATATACAGTAGAAGATATAACTGCAAGCATTGATTCTGAGTTTCTTGAAAATGAGAACAATGGATGGAAGCTTTTCCGAATTCCCATGAACAGTTTTACTATTCCAACTACTTCGGCAGTCAACCCTGATATTACTAAGATAAAATATGCCAGAATATGGTTTGAAGTAAGTGAAACGACGAAAGTTAATCTTGTAGAATTTGAGATGGTTGGGAATAAATACACGGAAAGACCGATTTATGAAGTTTATTATCCCTTCTCCGATAATGTAGAAAGCTATTTGCCGGTTGACCCGGAAGAGCTTATAGATAATGATGAGAGCATTCTGGTCGGTGTTTCAGATAATCAGAAAGATTACCACTACACTTCTCCTCGTGGAACATACGAGATTGTGAAAAGCACTCCTACTTTAGAGCAAAGTTTAAGATTGGATGTCAATAATCTGCAGGCGAATCACTTAGGTTTAGTCAGGCAGAGGGAACTTGCATCGGCTAACTGGCTGTCTTATGGGAAATTAAAGTATTGGATATATCCAGAACAGAGTCAGGAATATACCTATGAAGATTCCATTGATGTTGTCATGAGAGTAGGTGCCGATACCCTGAATTACTACGAAGTGAGATACAGAACCGAGCCGATTCGTTATCAAGATAAGATGCTAAAAAATTCATGGAAAGAGATTGAAGTTGATTTCTCCGA
>JAFGVF010000042.1 GCA_016938155.1 Candidatus Cloacimonadota bacterium | reverse complement strand
TATTACAATAAATTAATTTCCCTTGACATATAAGTCCTGATTTTTCAAATCTTGAGCATCAATGATTGGAGGTTTTTATGCAAAGAATAGCTCTTATTCTTCTACTCGCAGTTCTGTTGTTAAGTATCACGGCTTGTGATAAAAAGGGAAACCCTGAATTAGTTGCAATCAAACTCAGTTTAACCAATTTAAGAAGTGTCTATGAGGCAGAAATTGCTTCTGGAGGAGATGCCGAGAATTTGACGGTTGATGAAGCATTAGAAAAAGCCCAAATCGGAGATGTAATGCAAACTCATTGGGACTTTGAAGTTTTAGGAAATCCTCCGAAAAGATACATGGCAACATCTACGGACACAAACAAAATAGGGGAAGGCAAGAAGATTTGGTATGATACAGAGGATAAATCTTTCCATGGTTATTTCTTGGATGAAGAAGAATAAAGAAACAGGGAGAAAATATGAAAAGAACAGCAATTCTTATAATCTTAATCGCAATCATCTTAAGTGGTTGTGCTCAGAAAATAAGTGAAAGAAGTTTAAAAGAAGTACAAAATGCCTTGAGGGATATTCGCAACGCATACCAATCCAGACCGGATCAATATGGAGACAGCGTTTACACAGTTGAGGATGCAATCAAGGATACAAACATTGAAGAACGCGTACTAACAGACTGGAATTTTGAGATCATCGGTAATCCTCCCGAGAAATATGTTGCCACAACATCGATGGGAAATGTTCTCGGTTCCGGCAAGAAAGTTTGGTATAATGTTGATGAAAAAGCCTACCATGGCTATGGTATAGATAAAGAGAAATTATAAGACTTCGGAGGTTTGTTTCATGAGAAAGACAGTTAACCTGCTCTTAGCACTAGTGCTTATTACAAGTTTCACTGCCTGCTCCAAGCAGGTGGATAAAATTGAACAGAAGAAAGATGAAGTGAAGGCAAAAATCAAAGAGATTGACAAGAGTGCCCAGGAAATTAAAAAAGATGCCCAGAAAGAGATTAAGGCAAAGAAGAAAGAGATTGAGCTTACCAAGAAGAAGTTTGAAAAAGATATGAAAGAGAAGCAGAAAGAAGCTCAAACAAAGATTGATGAAGTAAAAAAGAATATTGAAGAAGTTAAGGACAAAATAGGCGATTGATTTCTTCAGAGAATACATTGAGAGGGGAATGATCATGAACAAAGAGATGTATGTTAACCGACGGGATAAAGCCCTAAAAAGTTTAGAACCGGGACAGGCTGTCCTGATTTTTGCCAACCCGCAGCCGGGGGGAATCTATCACTTCATTCAGGAAAAGAATTTCCTGTATTTCACCGGATTGAATCTGCCAAATGCAATACTGATTATGGCAAACTGGGGCAAAACCAGTTCTTCCTTCCTGTTTATCGATCGCAATATACCGGAAATGATTGTCTGGGAAGGTGAAAAGATGCATAAGGAAGAGGCTACTGAACTCAGCGGTATAGAGTCAGTGTTTTATCTTGATGAATTTGAAAGAATTATTTCAGGATATGCCGTTTCCCTGAAAACCGTATATACTCATAGTTTTCAAATAGCACTCGGTAATCCCTTAACCCGAGCCGCTATGTGGATTCAGCAGCTCAGAACTCATTTTCCCCACCTCAGTTTTGATGGACTCGGAAAAGTGGTTACTCCCCTTCGTTCCGTAAAGGAACCATGGGAGCTTGAGCAGATGCAAAAGGCTATCGACATCACCGGACAAGGTATCCGTAAGATTATGGACAACAGTCAAGTAGGAATGATGGAATATGCTCTGGAGTCCATGCTCTACCATGAAATGCTTTCAAACGGCTACAGGCATTGGGGCTTCCGTCCAATCATTGCCGGTGGGCACAACGCCACAACTTTACATTATGAAGATAATGATTGTGTTGTGGAAAAAGATGTGCTAGTGCTTTTGGATGTTGGTGCATCTTGTAATGGTTACAGTGCCGATATTACCCGCACATATCCAATTGCCAAGAAGTTTAAAAAACGCCAGCTGGATGTTTATAAAGCAGTTCTGGAGACTCAGGAAACAGTTATCGGGATGATAAAACCCGGTGTTAGTATGACAGAGTTAAATGAAACTGCCGTCAAAATTCTGACCAAAGCGATGTTAAAACTCAAACTGATTACGGATGAGAAAGACTTCAGACGCTATTATATGCATAGTATAGGACATCATCTGGGACTGGACACTCACGATGTTGGAGCTCGCGACTCTGTGTTGGAAGTTGGGAATGTTATAACTGTTGAACCAGGCATCTATATTCCTGAAGAATCATTGGGAGTCCGAATTGAAGATGATATTCTGGTTACAGAAACAGGTTATCGTAATCTTTCGATTAACATCCCGAAGGCTCCCAAGGCTTTGGAAGAGATCAGAGCTGCAGCATTAGCAAAATAGATATGAAAAAAGTTTGCTATCCTGGAACTTTCGACCCCATCTCCAGTGGACATATTAATATCCTCGAGAAGGCATCCGTTCACTTCGATGAAATCATTCTGGCTGTTGCCGGAGTTACAGGTAAAAATACCCTGTTTTCGCTTGAAGAAAGGACAGAGCTATGCCGTTCGGCATGTGCCCATCTCCCAAATGTAACGGTTACTTTCTTTAACGGACTGGCAGTAGAGTTTGCCAAGTCGCAAGGATGTGAAATCATTATAAGGGGCTTGCGTGCTGTATCGGATTTCGAATATGAACTTTCAATTGCTCTTACCAATAAAAAACTGGAGAAGTGTGTTGATACATTTTTTCTGATACCAAGTTATCGCTACCTCTATCTCTCATCGACTATTATTCGTCAGGTTGCGGAGGCAAGAGGAAACCTTACCGATATGGTACCCGAAAATGTACGAATTGCACTTGAGAATAAATTTAAACAGTAGAATTTGAGTCCCCCAGAGGGGCTTTTTTGTACCCCAAAAAGGAGTCACCCCATAAGAACAAATGGGGCTGTCCCACAACCTCAATATATATAAGAAATCAAGCCCCTCACCCGATTTTCAAAGCTGAAAATCGACCTCTCCCCTCACCAGAAAAGTTTTTCTAAAAACTTTCCTTAGGGAGAGGAATTTAGAAGGAAGCGATCTTGGAGCTGTGGGACAGCCCCTAAATAAATGACTGATGTTAGCTTGAAGTAAGTTTACTTCTTCTTTTTAAACACTTTAAACAGCACTACAAATACTGTGGCAATCACCGATAACAGAAAGACTTTACCGGCTTTGTTATTGCAGACAGGACAAGACTTAAGATTGATTTTGTTTTTCATGATTTCTCCTATAATCAGCATAGAATGATGTAGCTGTTGTTTTTTCTTCAGTTATGTGTCAAGTGAAATCAATAAGCTATGATAAATGCTGTTATTTTGCATGTAATAACCTCTATTGTTATAATTAAATGCAATGTTTTTCTTGACTATCCTGCCTATATCCAAACTCTTTTTTTCAAATACTGTTCTGGAGAGGATAATGCTAAAGAATTCTGAACTTGCTCTTGTGTCACCTTGTGGAATGTACTGTGCTGAATGCTCAGCTTATAAGGTAAAAGATAACCCTGAGTTAATGAAGTTACTCGTTGCTACTGGACTAAAGGAAGAGAATCTTCCTTGTCTCGGTTGCAGAGCAGTAGATGGAAATTGTCTTCATCTGGATGGTCGATGCGAGCAGTTTATCTGCGTAGAAGAGCATGGGATTGAGATGTGCTATGAATGTGATGACTTTCCATGCAGTAAATTGAATCCTTCTGTCGATAGGGCAAATACGCTACCTCACAACATGAAGATGTTCAACCAGTGCTATATCCAAAACCACGGTGTTAGGGCTTGGATTGCTAAGATACCGGAAATCAGGAAAAGATATTATACGGGTAAGATAACCTTTGGCAAAGGACCTCTAATCGATAACGAATAATTAAAGATTCCGTAACCACTCACGGTTAGCCCAGAGAGCACAACCACCCTTCCCCTCTTTCAGGAGGTGATGGTTGTCACGCACTTTTGCCAGAAACTCAGATGATAAAGCTTCTCGAAGAGTATTATAGTGCAAGTCTGTGTCTGAGAAGGGAGCAAATGGACACGGCTCTACTTTCCCGCTTGGATTGATGTGCATGAATCCACGCCCGGCTGCGAGACAGCCGTCGTATTGCTCTTCATCGCCGGGGAAAGCGATAAACATCGCCGGATAACTTGCCATAAGCCTATCTACATTTGGCTGAACCATTGCCTTTTGTGCTTCAGAAAGAACTAAATTCTCACTTCCCTCTGCGATGGGTACATATTCAACAAAGAAGAAGAGTTTACAACCTCTTCCCAGTAACTCAGTTATAAAAGCATCACAGAACAGTAAGTCCATGTTTTTTGATGTAACGGTAAGCGATGTTCCCCAAAGAATCTGCTTTCTGTTCATCTCCTCGCAATTGCAATCGAAGTTATTATAAACTCCCTCCCCCCTTCTGAAGTCAGTTTCAGCTTCTCCCCCTTCCAGACTAATAACAGGTAACAGGTTTGGATTCTTTGAGAAGAACTTGATATAATCATCATTAAGAAGAAGTCCATTGGTGAAGATGGGAAACATTATCTGAGGAAATTCGGCTGCAATCTCCAGAAAATCTTTCCTTACAAGTGGCTCTCCCCCAGCCAATAGGACTATGGATACTCCGAGTTCAGTTGCTTCCGCAAGTATTTCTCTGAATTTCTCAGTAGTCAGCTCAGGGTCATTGTTAGTATGCAGAATCTTTGAGTAGCATCCGGCACAGTTAAGATTACACCGTTTAGTAATGCTGATTATGAGAAGTGGAGGGACTTCAAGACCCTCTTTGATTAATTTCTCTCTTCTCTTTGCTGCTCTCTTCTGATTAAACAGAGATTTAACAAAAAATGGTGTTCTTATTGGCATTCCCTGCATTATCTGCATCGCCTTTTCAAACTGTTCCATGATGTTATTATCAAACCGCTTTCTATGTATAATTTGCATACCTTATCCCCATAATATTTCAGGCATTGATTTCCACTCCCATTGCTCATGTCAATAAGATTTATGCTAAAGCTTTAATTTTAACTTGAGACTGTTCAAGCTA
>JAFGVF010000041.1 GCA_016938155.1 Candidatus Cloacimonadota bacterium | reverse complement strand
TCTGATGAACAATCAGATGATTTATATGAGACTAACAACTGCAACTGCAGTCGATGTCAGCTATCCTGGAACTGCCGGATTCACGCTTGTGTACAATCAAAGCATTACCTGGAACGGTGGAGGGTGGACCTTGTTTGAGCTGGATACACCCTTTACCTGGGACGGCGTTCAAAACATTGAGATTATGTGGGAAAACAGAGATGGAAGTTGGGCGTCAGGTGCTCCAACCTTTCATTACACATCTGCATATCCGAATTTCGTAGCGTCTTATAAAGCACAGGATGGTTCCTTCCCGACCAGCAACGGCAATTTCACATATAATCGTCCTAATATTATGTTCAACACGGCAACTGTAATGCTTCCTAATCCTATTGCTGATGCTTTTCCCTATGATGGAGCGACTTATGTAGAAACTCAGGCGGATTTAACTTGGAATAGTGGAGGTGGAAGTCCCACAGGATACAGACTCTATTTCGGTATGACAACAACACCACCTCTTATTGGTGATCTGGGTAATGTGACAACCTATACTCCACCAACAGCTTTTACAGACAACCAAATGTATTATTGGCAGGTTATTCCCTACAATGCAACCGGAGACGCTGAGAACTGCCCCATATATAGCTTTACAACTATACCCGGAGGATTTCTTTCAATTGGAACCGGAACGGCTGTACAAAGGCAACCCTTCGGAACCAGCTACGGTTACGAGAGATCTGCAACTATTTATACAAGTGCTCAGTTAGGCCGTCCGGCCGGATCGTTGGATCAGGTCGGATGGTACAGTAGTTATGGTACCACCGTTGATACTCCCTTTAAAATATATGCGAAAGAAACAACTGATATTGAGTTTCAATATCAACCATGGGATGACTTCTTGGCAGATGCAGTTCTTTTGATGGAAGGAACTCATTCGTTTGATAATCAGGGGTGGAACATGTTTGTTCTGGATAATACTTTCTCTTATACAGGTACCAATCTTGTTCTCATAATAGAAACTGATTATGGTGGCACTGGTACCGATTCGTATCCTCAATTCAGATATACTCCCGGAACAGGTTTTAGGCATCAATACTGGTATTCAGACAATCAACCGCCTTCCCAAAGCGGATATCCCTCAAGCAATATCCCCAATACATTATTGCATTTTGAGGCTCCCGTTACAGGTCCTCCTGCACCTCCAATACGAACATTTCCGGAAGATGGTGCAACCGGTTTACCGATTGGAGGATTTAATCTTCGCTGGAGTCCTAACGGTAATGGAGGATATCCCGATTATTATCAGGTCCTGATTGCTAATGCTGCGGGAGAGATTGAATATCAACAGTTTTTTGATAATGTTTTGTTCACACAGTTCAATCCTGTCGTTAATGGTGGAATGACCTTTAACTATGGAGAAGTGTGGTACTGGCAGGTGAATGCACTTAACAATGATGGAACAGCTATGTCAACACCTCCCTGGTCTTTCCAGATAGAACCGGATCTTCGTGTTGATTTACCATATCTTCAGGAAGTTAACGAACCACTATTCCCGCCCGACTGGTCTCAGAGTCATTGTGATGGATTACCAAATAACAACTGGATTGTATCCCAGACTAACAATGCAGGGGGGGAACCCAATGAATTTATGAGTATTCCTGTAAACGGAATTGGAACATCCAGACTAATTTCTCCCCCCTTTAATACGAGCAACTCAGATACATGGATTACTTTTAACCATCACTATGGAGACAGTGGTCCCGGATTAACGGGTAAGTTGCAATATAGTGCTGATTGCGTGGTTTGGTACGATACTGCGTGGTCTTTTAACAGTGGTATGGGTAATCTAACAGGAGAAGTGCAGATATCAATAACCGGGTTTGGGAGTAATGTAACCTATCTGGCATGGACTCTGGATGGACCACAATATCAGTTCAGTAGCTGGAGCGTAGATGAAATCCAGGTAGAAGCTCAACTTCCGGCTCCTGAAGGAGTTTCAATTTCAGATGGTGTTCTTTCATGGACTGCAGTTCCGGGAGCAGCAACATATACAGTTTATTCATGTTCTACCCCTGATGGTGAATTCGTTTATGAAGACGCATCAGCAGATACTAACTGGACTGATCCGAGTTTTCCTCAAGCTATTAAGTTTTACAAGGTAACTGCACAACCGTAAAAAAATTATTATCAGGGTTTGTAATTTTTGATGCAAACCCTGATTTATCTTCTTCGGTTTTTGATAAGGTTTTATACAACATTTAATTGACACAAACTCGGAAACAATTTCATGTTGCACGAAACAGTTATAAATATACCTAAGGAGAAACAGTATGCCTGTATTCAGACCTTTTAGAGCTATTCGTCCTGTGCCGGACAAAGCAAAAGATATTGCCTCATTACCCTATGATGTGATGAACTCTGAGGAAGCCAGAGAAGAAGTGAAGAAGAATCCTCTAAGTTACATCCATGTTGAAAAGGCAGAGGTTGACTTACCCGAAGACATCGACCATTATGCGGAAGAAGTCTATCAGAAGGCGAAAGAGAATCTTTATAATTATGTAAAGAACGGACACATGGCTCAGGATGATAAGCCAATGTTCTATGTTTATCGCGAGATAATGGGAGATGTTTCCCAGACAGGACTTGTCGGTTGTACTGCGGTTGATGATTATATGAATAATCTTATCAAGAAGCACGAGCTTACCCGTGCAGCCAAAGAAGCGGACAGAATTAAACATGTTTATACCTGTGCTGCTCATGCTTCACCTGTTTTCTTCACTTATCCTCATAAGGATGAGATTGATGCCATCGTGAAGAAGACAACCGATAAGGCTCCCGAGTATGATTTCGTTGCTGATGACGGTGTGAAACACACTCTCTGGTTAATGAATGACGAGAAGGATATTGATGCGATTCAGAAGGCTTTCCAGGCGATGCCTTATCTTTATGTTGCCGACGGTCACCACAGAACAGCCTCCGCTGCCAAGGTTGGACTTACTCTCAGAGAAGAGAACCCGAATTATACCGGCGAGGAGGAGTTCAATTTCTTCATGGCTGTTATCTTCCCGGATAATCAGCTCTATGTGATGGATTACAACCGGGTTGTCAAAGACCTGCACGGGCATAGTGCTGAGGAATATTTCGAGCTTGTTAAGAAGAACTTTATCGTTGAAGAGATTGGTAAGGCAGCCTACAAACCTGAAGCAAGACACACCTTCGGTATGTTTATCAACGGAATCTGGTATAAGCTTTCTGCAAAAGAAGGTTCTTATGATGCTAACGATCCTGTGAAAGCACTCGATGTTTCCATCCTTCAGGATAACCTCCTTGCTCCTATCCTCGGAATCGGCGACCCGCGTACGGATGAAAGAATTGATTTCATCGGTGGAATCCGCGGACTCAAAGAGCTTGAGAAGAGAGTCAATAATGGTGAGAGAGTCGCTTTCTCCATGTTCCCGACCTCGATGCAGGAACTGATGGATATTGCCGATGCAGGACAGATCATGCCTCCCAAATCAACCTGGTTCGAGCCTAAACTTCGTTCAGGACTTTTCATTCACCCATTACACTAAGAATTAATTGTAATGAATATATACGAAAAGGGCTCAGTGATGAGCCCTTTTGCATGTTCACTTCTAAATATCTATTTCATCAATACCATTTTATTGGTTTTGATATAACTTGGTGATTTCAATTGATAAAAGTACAGCCCTGACGATACTTCACGATTAATGCTATTCTTGCCATCCCAGACGACTGAGTGATCACCAGCGTGGTAAGAATCAAATGTTTTCACTACTTGACCTTTCATATTGAAGATGGTTAAAGTAGCTTGTTCATTATCTTTTACGCTAAACTTGATAGTAGTCTCAGGATTGAATGGATTAGGATAAGCTGATTGCAGAGCTGTTAATTTTAAAACTTCGTCTGAGTTCTCATCCTGTTCATCATCAATGTCTATTGTTAATGAAACAGGTCCATAGAGATTAGTCTCACCACTAATCTCATAACTTTCAAGCCAGTAATAGTAAGTTTCTTCCTGAACATCACTATCTGTAAAGCTATATTCACAACCGGTGGATGAATTTGTAGCAATTATCATACTCGGATTTACAATATTAGCTAACCCCGGCTCATTAGCTGTAGCTCTTAAGACATTGTATCCAAGAAGGTTAGATTCTGAAGCAGTTGACCAGTTAAGCTGAGCATAATTCTCAGAAGTAACAACTGCATTAAATGAAGAGAGAGTAACAGGTAGTATTCCTGATTCTCCAGTATTTAGGAGAATGATTACTTCACCATCTTTTGCAGTAAAGTTTATACCTGTAAAATTGAAAACTCTGTCAACATCATCTTCAGCGATAAAAGATGGGGAAGCCGGATGCCACATTCCGTTATGATATATATTTCCATACCAATTCCCTGCAGGTGCAATAGCTTGAATATCCACATTATTATCAAATCCTGTTAAACCAATAACCCTTCTTTCATCTGTATTTGCATAATTAGGTAAACTTGTAATCAGAGGATGTGACTCATCGATAGAGTCATCAAGATAAAGATTTACTGTAGGTTCAAGCTCCACACCGTTAAATTCTGTACTGGCATTTTCAGGGAAATCAGGTTGATGTTCTATCTTCATATGATCAATTAATATTACACCGTTAGTTCTAGTACCAATAGTACCTGAGAATATAATATGATTAACACTGCCAGAACCAATACCAAACTCAGATAAATCATAAGTATAATTGTACCATCCGGTTGTTGCTTCCGAAGGTGAATATGCATAGTGTGGACAGATTGTATCAATTAGTAATGCTCCTTCAGTAGATTCTGTGCTATTCACATAAATTTCTAACCTATCGCTAATATGACTATTACTATTCCTGTAAACCCACAATGAAAGTGAGTATTTCCTATCAGGGAAATATAAAGCATTTGTAGCTAACACAGCTTGAGCTGAGAATGAAGATAATAGCTTAGCCAACATACACATTGATGATCCACTTTGGGGAGTAACAGTGTTATAATTTTGAGATATACTCCATATAGCATTAAAACTCGGTATCGGTCCCATTCCTGTATTAGACCAAGTTGCCGGTATCCCGGATTCAAAATCCTCAATTATCGGGAAGACAGTATTCCCTGCTGTTGTAACTTTTCTACTAATTCCGGTTGTGTAATC
>JAFGVF010000040.1 GCA_016938155.1 Candidatus Cloacimonadota bacterium | reverse complement strand
TTTTTGATGCTGCTTGTCCTGAATTATTACGCCAATCATAAGTTCCTGAACCTAAAAGAACAACTGCCATAGAATCAGCTGCGGGATTAACATCATAAAGGTATTCAAAGTAAAGCTTCAATGCTCCGGGGTCAGGCATACCGGCGTTAAACCAGTCAAAAATCTGAGATAAAGTCAATACTTCACAGTTTAGTGACCGAGTGGATTCGTAGATTGAGGCTAACCTGTTAGCCTGTGAAATGAACTCTTGGGGAGTGATAATAATGTAATCGATAGATTGGCTTGCAGCAGGTAAATCTGAGGGGTAATAACGATTAATATTATTAATTGCCAACAAGTCTGAGTCCTGCCCAATGAGGTATTCGGTCGGTTGACTGTATTCGCCTTCTACCTTTTTGCCGTCAGCAATAAAGGAGAAACTGCTGCCGTCAATAGTCGGGTTTATCTTCCAGATTTGGTTGAAATCATCGACCTGGAATACATACAACGGTGAGTTTGATTCCTTGGTAAAGTTAAATTGAGTGATAATATTCTCATCCAGATCCCTGATGCTCAGTTTATATTGACTACTACTTTTCTTCTTTAGTAATCGGTCGTAAGTTATCTGAATATAATCAAGGAGAATATCGTTACTCGATGTCCTGTTTACTCTTAAACCAACTTCATTAGTACCTGATTGGGGGGTATAATTGGAAGTACTGACGAATTTTGCGGAAGGTCCTGTCCAGATTGCATTATAGATCACGCTACCATTAAGGAGAATATCCATCGAGTGGCTTTCACCGTAATCATCCGTATTGGAGTCCACTGCTGACAATTCAAAGCGGGAGTAAACACCCTGTTCGGGAGCAACATCTATTGCCGGGATATCGAAATTATATGTCTGGGTTGAACTTCCTGCCATGAGGTAATCATACCATTCAAAGCCCCATTGCGAACGCCTGTATCTTTCGTCCTCTTTTCTAAATGTAAATGGGTATTGGGAAATTGTTCTTTGAACATCTTCCTGGTAATATTCGGGGAGTGAACTGATTCTCAAGGGAGCTGTCGGGAAATCTCCTTCAAAAGTCAACCAATATACTGTCTCATCTGAGTAGGGATTTCGGAAAAGGGACTGGCTAATTGCCGTATTCTTTCTGCGTAAGTCTCTTCCTTCAACATAAAGGATAATTCTATCATTCTGATTGAAAACACCATCATCTTCACCCTCAACTATTATCGGAATTTCCACAAACTCGCTTCCCTGTTCTTCGGAGTTATTGTAGAGTAATTTGCCACCGTTGGTCATTATTCTTATACTACGGGGGTCAATATCCTGAAGAGGAAGCTCAGACAAATCGGAATAGCTGATGGTAGCAAGTCCTTGATCTCTGACACTGAAACGATACCAGTAATCCGATTTGGTGAAATCTGTATAATTGACGGTTTCGCGTGTTCTTCCGGTCTTCCATTTCAGTGCTGAAGCAGGATTTACAACTAGTTCAGAGATGATGTTTCCGTCTTTTTCTGAGAGTTGTCTGATCGCTTTTGTATTACCGGAAATTGTAATTGTGATTTCAATCTCGTCTGCAACTTCAAGTTCCTTTTTTCCGGGATTATAACCAAAGGGATAAATCCTTACAGGAACAAAAGCACTATGGCGAAACTCTTCATATTCGCCTTTTACAACCTCAATCTGATTTATGGCTGTTCTATATTCCGGGATGATTGCATATTGATATTCATCTGTTTCTTTACCTCTCTTAATTTCCGGAATTGGCTGGAGCGGAAGATTAAGGATTAGAGATTCAGTTCTATGAACGGAATAGCTTAAATTGATGTTGCCATATTGTGGAACGGCGACATTGAATTCATAATATGGGATATCGGGTAGCCCGACTGTATCTTTTCTGTATAAATCATCTTCTTTGATAACACTGAATAGATCCGTCTCATTTATCTCAAATTCACCTGATTTATAGGTGATTTTCAGCATTTCATCATTGCTGTTATCTATCGTCAGTACAGCAAAGGCAGCGTTTATCAGTAGCAACATGAACAAGACTAATGCTGTTCTTGCTCTCATAATTCCTCCTGCAAAGTTACTCGGTAGGTTTGTTAGATAAAACTTTTCATTGCTTATGCAATTACCTTTCTCAAAATCATAGTTTCCTAATAAGTTAACCAAAAACCTCCTCAATGGTAACTCAAACAGATATTAATTACTTGACTGTTAGCCGTTATTTTTGACTAAGTCTCAAAGAATTAATACACAGGAGATAATATGAACTGGTATATAACCGCAGTCAAAGCTCATCCTATATATATGGCAATGATTCAATTTGCCATTTTGGGTACCTTGGGCGAATTTATATCTAAATGGATTTCTGCCAAGAAATTTTTTTTCCCTTTCACTCCCCTCATCACAATCTGGAAAATGATTGAATGGGCTTTTCTCGCTGTTTTGATTAAAGCAGTCTTTGTCGGATATTCAGAAGGCCTGATTCCCGGGCTTCAAAACCATGTCCCGGCTTTCCTGCCACAAGCCGAAAAAGGTACTTTTCTCTTTGCTTTTATGGTCTCCACGCTCATGAATCTGCAATTCGGGATGACTCTTGTTATCGGGCATCGCGTTCTTGATAATCTTCCTCTGAAAGTAAAGAACTGGAAAGGTCTTGATAAGGGTCTCTTATGCCTCATTTGGTTCTGGATTCCAGCTCATACGATTACTTTCATGTTGCCGAAGGACTATCAGATTGGTTTAGCTGCCCTCTGGTCTGTTGCTCTGGGTTTGTTGCTGGGACTTTTTAACAGAAAGTGAGTTGCTATCATTTGTTTTTTTTAAAAGGCAGACTTCATTGTCTGCCTTTTTTAATATATTCCTTTCACGGACACACACGGACAGACAAGGACTAACAGAGACAATCACGGACTAAGACATAACAGCCAGGAGTGATCTTTTTTTTCTTTGTTTTTGTACCACACTGTTTGTTAGTGTTTGTATGTGCTTATCAGTTTCAATCTGCGTCTGTCCCTGTCTGTCCCTGTCTGTCCTTGTGCATCCGTATTTTTTTGTGTTTCTTTCCGCCCATGCTCCATTTTCCATTTTCTCCAATTTCCATCATTATGCTTCCTCAATGCACTATCTAAAGACGGTGGAATTTCGCTGGAATCTCCCTAGAGCCTCCCTAGACCCTCCCTGGGATAGGCTAAAGTTATCCACAATTTGTGCTTAACTTTTTCTATAGATAAAGCATCTCCTGTAGATAGGGCATAGAGGATGAGAATCAAGTCCATAGAATGGGCATGATACGCTCATAAATAGATCATAGTCAACTAATTAGATATAGCTGGCATATTCTTTGTGAAGCGGAAGGGATAGTGAGATAGCATAAGTATCCGGTAGAATTTGGAGATTATTCTAAAAGATGGAAATATTTCAAATGTGATAGAATAAGGGCGTAATGTCTTTGGAAAAAAAGAAAATGTAAAAGCCCCTCGATTGAGGGGCTGTAGTTAAATAGTGCTTAGTGGGGGTTATCTTCCTTCCATCATAGCAGCAATATCATCTTTTACGGCACCTACGGGTTTGATGTCGAAGTTATCCACTAAAACTTTGGCAACATTAGGTGATAAGAAAGCAGGAAGTGTTGGTCCTAAGCGGATGCCCTTAACACCAAGTGAGAGTAGGGCAAGCAGAACAGCAACGGCTTTCTGTTCGTACCAGGCGATATCGAAGGAGATTGGAAGGTCATTGATATCATTTAATTCGAAAACTTCCTTCAGTTTCAGAGCGATCACAGCCAGAGAGTATGAATCATTGCATTGACCTGCATCCAATACTCTGGGGATTCCACCAATATCACCAAGATTGAGCTTGTTATAACGATACTTAGCACAACCGGCAGTAAGAATGATAGTATCTTTCGGGAGTGCTTCTGCAACATCAGTAAAATAGCTTCTTGTGGTGTGTCTTCCATCACATCCGGCCATCACAACAAAGCGTTTTACTGCACCGGATTTAACGGCTGCAACTACCTTGTCTGCCAGTGCCAAAACTTGGTTATGAGCAAAACCACCAACAATCTTACCTGTTTCTATACCCGTTGGAGCAGGGCAGGTTTTGGCTAAGGCGATGATTTCAGAGAAATCTTTTGAACCGCCATCCTTTCTATCTGCAATGTGCTTAACACCGGGATAACCTGCCATTCCGGTTGTAAAGATTCTATTCTTGTAAGATTCCTTAACCGGAATAATGCAGTTGGTTGTCATTAAAATAGGACCATTGAAGCTTTCAAATTCCTCATTCTGCTTCCACCAGGCATTACCGTAGTTGCCTACAAAATGATCATACTTCTTGAAAGCGGGGTAATAATTTGCCGGAAGCATCTCAGAGTGAGTATAAACATCAATCCCTGTCCCTGCGGTCTGTTTGAGAAGTTCTTCCATATCCTTGAGGTCATGACCTGAAATTAGAATACCGGGATTTGTGCCAACACCGATATTAACTTCCGTAATTTCAGGATTACCGTAGGATGAGGTGTTTGCTTCGTCGAGAAGTGCCATAGTTTTAACAGCAACCTCACCTGCTTTCATAACTAATCCAACCATCTGGTCAACAGTAAGGTTTTTAGTTGTGGAGGCTAATCCTTCCATTAGGAAGCGATATATTTCATCATTCTCTTTCCCAAGTACGGCAGCATGTTCTGCATAGGCAGAGATTCCCTTTAAACCATAGATGAGCAATTCACGAAGAGAACGAACATCTTCATGTTCTGTTGCCAGAACTCCTACTGATTTAGCCTTTTCCATGAAATCTTCACGGGTTGAGCCGAACCATGTAAGAGTATCATGCTCTACAGTAAAAGGTTTCAGACTATCTCGGATAGCCAGTCCTTCCCGAATGAGTGCCATGATTCTCTCTTCATCAAAATTGGCATTTGTAATTGTTGCAAAGAGTGATTTTGCGATAAATAAACCGTTTTTTGCATCGTACTTATTTTCCGATGCGATAGCTATACCCCTGAGAGTATAAATCAATACATCCATAAGAGAAGATGTTTCTGCAGGCTTTCCGCAGGCTCCCTTAAGATACTTACAACCTTGATTTCCAATCGTTTCCTGACATTGAAAACAAAACATACTCATTGTTTACTCCTTTATTTTTCTTTATTGGTTTAAAATTGTTGTTTTCTGAATTGGACGGGGAGTTTTGATAACCAATACTCTAACCGTTTCATCCGTATTATTTGCAATAGTATGCGGAATATCTTTGGGGCTTTCTAC
Source organism: Candidatus Cloacimonadota bacterium (assembly GCA_016938155.1). Taxonomy (GTDB): domain Bacteria; phylum Cloacimonadota; class Cloacimonadia; order Cloacimonadales; family JAFGVF01; genus Zophobacter. The sequence continues at coordinate 11,012 of JAFGVF010000040.1, read as the reverse complement.
AAGACTGTCTTTAGAAACTTGTATAGTTTCATCTCCCACCGTGATGGAAGGTTTTCCCTCTAACACATAAAACACTACATCTACAGGCGTAACATGAAGCTTAAGTGCTTCCCCTTTCATAAGCAAAAGGTGCATTATAACAGCATGTTCAGAGTTATGCAGTTGCTTACTCTCAATCCCGTGGGGGTTGGGATTAACCGAAATATCAATATAGTTTTTAATAATCATTTTACATCTCCTTTAGATAAGTTAGTGTATATTCACTAACAAGCAAATTTAAAAAAATTTATTTAAGCATTTTACAGATGGAATCCCATAACTCGGCACCTTCTCTTGATAGATCAAAGGAAGCATCCCGCATGTTCCACTGAGTAATCAGTAGTCTCATAGAGCCGAAAATGAGAATAAAAAGTTGTTTTGCAGGGATATCGCTTCTGATTTCCCCGTTCTTCTGACCTTCTAAGATGATACCTCTGATACTTTCCCCGTGTTGATGCATGATAGAAAGCATCTTCTCTGTGTACCGTTCATCGTTTTTAAAGACTTCTTCCGAGAACATGACTCTTGCTGCTTTTGGATTTTCCGAAAAGCGTTTATATCGGTCAAAGAGGAATTTCTTTATCTTATCCAAAGATGATAGGTCGTCAGTCTCTGTTTCGGAAAGCACAAAACCGGAAATAGTATCGAAGTGATTAAGCATTGCCATCACAATTTCATCTTTACTGTTGAAATGACGATAGATGGCTGCATCCGAGATACCTACAATACCCGAGAGATTCTTTATTGTTAGATTCTGAATACCCTGCTCTGCGATTAATTTTATCGCTGCATCCACAATCTGACTCTGCCTTTCTGTAAGTATCATCTTTTTTCCTTTCAAGTAATGTTAATGAACATTCACTAACTTATTTAGGCGTGAAACTATGTCAATAAATTTCTTTCGGAAAGTTTTAAAATTCGCGGTTCTGAACGGAAAACAGAATAATAGACCAGAGGCAGGATACCTCTAATTAATTACTAAGTCTCTAAGTGTCGTACAACTAAAAAAAAGTAATGATGATGTGTTGCAAAACAATCGCACAGACTATTGAAGAACCCCTGAATTTTAATAAGACAGGTATTTGTGGATAGTTTTAAGAACGCTTTCTTTACGGAAAGGTTTGCTGATAAACTCAATCATTCCGGAGGCAAAGCATTTTTCTCTATCTTCTCGTGTGACATGAGCAGTCAGAGCAATAATTGGAACCCCGGAATTGATACCGTGCGAATTTCTGATATGTCTCGTAGCTTCAAAACCATCCATAATAGGCATCTCGCAATCCATCAGGATAATATCGTATTTATACTTGTCAGCTTTAATAATCCCTTCTCTTCCGTTGCGAGCAAAATCGACATTCTGGAATGTACCGCGTAGGAAATTCTCGAGAAGCTTGTGATTGATAGCATTGTCTTCACAAATGAGAATTCTAACTTCATCAGAAAAGGTATCACTATCCGGTTCTGCAGGGAAGCGGAGACCTGCATTAATACCCATAACTTTACGAACAACTTCGTCCAGTTCTGTTAGCTTAAGAGGTTGCTGAAGATATTGAGCGTCATTAATCGGGTAGTTTGCCGGGAAAGAGATTCCCAAAGGTCTAAGGAAAATAGTTTTGAGTTTATGAGAGGAGATAAAATCAATGGTCTCCTGAGAGATACCGAGATTTGGTGAGATGAAAGAAATAATATCAGAGACAAGCAGAAAATTCGTGAAGTCATCTGAGTGTAGCTTCAGATAAGCGAGTAAATCATCTTCATCGGAGAAAGCTTTTGCCTCAGTGTTCATATCCCTGAAATAACGGAGTAATCTGGATTGTTGAATCTCGCTGTAAGAGAAAATAACTACTTCGACATTACTGAGATTTGGGAATAAAAGAGGTTCAAAGATGATTCTGCTTTTTGCAAACCGGAAAGTAAGCTTGAACATATAGCCCTGTTCCGGCTGGCTGATAACAAGCAGATTTCCATTTAATATTTCTGTTAGCTTTTTACTGATAACCAAGCTTAAACCTGAGCTTGAGAGCCCTCCATTGGAAGCTCCAAAATATGCAAAAGAGTCGAATAGATGATTTATACTTGTTTCATCCAGGTCAATACCGGTACTGAGAATCCTTGCTTCAATATCAGTATAAGAACTCGATTCACTTATGACACTGAATTCCATCAGGATGTGACCTTTATCGGTATATTGGATGCAATTCTCGATTAAATTAAAGATAATCTTATGCACTTTTTCATAATCCGCAAAGAAGTTGCGATATAATTGATTCGGGATATATGATACAATCTCCAGTTTATTTTGGACAGTAAGAGGGTGAAATTCGTCTATAATATCTTCGATGAGTAGAGCAAAATTGAAGTCAGTCTCTTTCAGTGTTATTTGACCACTTTCTATCTTGGAATAGAAGAGAATGTCGTCGATAGTTGAGTGGAGAGACTCGGCTGATTTATATGCTTCATTAACATATTCCCGCTTGGCAGTGTCGATTAAAGATTCTCTTAAGAGCTCCAGAAATCCGAGAATACTGTGTAAAGGAGTCCTAATTTCATGGCTCATTCTCTCAAGAAAAGAGGAAGTTGGTCGATTTTGTAACAAACTGCTTTTAGCCAATTCATAGAGATCAGATTTTGTAATTTCATCTTTTTCTGAGAAAAGAACGCTTGCTAAAGCTTCCAGCTTTTCTTCGGGTGTATCATTGCTTTCTAATATTGAACGGACATGCTCTATTCTTGATTTCACTTTTTTCCCCATGTTTCTAAATTCTATCTGATAATTTCATAATCGTGAAGTTATGTCAATAATAAATATTAAACTGTAAAGAATTAAAGAGTTAATCAAGTGTGAAAAAAACCTTTACAAGAGTTAACACAATGAAAATCGTTGTTAAATGACATTAAGTCTGGAGGAAAGATGACAGCACCTGTTTTTAATGAGAAAACAGCAATGGAGCGTATCGGGGATATGGATTTCATCAGGGAGTTATTGCAGGATTTCTATGATGCAATTGACGAAGACATGAATAATCTCAAGAAATTAATCGTAACCGGAGATGTAGAGAGTATTCGGATAGCATCCCATACGATAAAAGGTACGGGAGCGAATCTCTCTTTAGATGCTATCTCGGCAGTAGGACGGCAATTGGAGAGTGCAGCGAAAGAGAATCGTAAAGATGACTTCGGGGATTTGTATCGGACTCTGGAATCGGAAGTAGAAAGATTTAAGAATTTTGCCGACGGGTTCCTGCTTTAATCTTCAATATTTGCTTAGCTGTTCCGGATAAATCATATTTCGTAAATTTACCTATCAGCAGATAATATGCAGCAGTCAGTAAGATCCCTGCAAATGGACTGTATTGAGGTTCCAAAGAGAATACTACTTTGAAACTGATTGCCAGGAGGATTGTCGGCAGTATCTTGAATCCGAATCCCTTCCAATAACTCGACAGTTTCATATTAAGCATTTTACCTATCATAATCATAAACACTAACTGCGAGATAATACTTGCCCCGGTGAAGCCGATTATTGCCGGCAGGAAACCGAATTTAGCAAAGTACAACACTGCCCCAACCTTCAGAATTGAGCTGAAGATTGTCCAATACAATTCTTGGTCGGGCTTGTGCAAAGTGTAAGGAATTCCGCTCAAGGGGTTCATTAAAAGACTGACAGCAGATGTGAAGGAGAGAACCAAGGCAAGTTGGCTTGCTTCCAACCATTTTTCTCCGAAGATTAAAGGTATATAGCGATAACTGAAAAGTGCATAAAGAGCCAACAACGGGAAAACACCAATAAGAACAAAGTCGGTGAACTGCTTTATATGTTCAACTATTTCATGATTTTCTTTTCTTGCAAAAGAAGGGAAGAATACTTGAAGCAGAGCAGTTGTAACAATTGTTACAGGTATGATAATAACTTGATTGGCGAGATAATATGCACCTAAACCTGCAAGGGGGAACACCATTCCAAGAACAAGTATGGGAGCATTTGCTGCAATATTACTCAGGATGTTGTTAATCCATGCAAAGCTTAGAAAACGGTTGTTGCCGGCAATCAACCTTAATATTCCTGTAGCTTCCGGTTGCTTTCGGAGATATTTCTTGAGTAAATCCTTGCAGTTAAAAGTCATCAGGAGCAACTCGAGGATGTTTCCCGAGTAAAATCCCAAAACCAAAACCCACACTGATGGTTTTAAAAACAGGGCGATAAGAGTTACAATCGTGTAAAATATTACATTGAAGGTTTGGTAAGCTGCCAGTTCCTTTAACCTTAATTCTCTTTGCATTAAGGCACTAAGCATTCTCCTGATATTCTCAAGAATGAGTAAGCTTGAAGTGAATTTTATCAGGGTTACAAGAGCGAAACTGTGGTATATACGCCCTAACAGTTCTGCCGAAAAAAAGAGAAGCAGAGAGCCGATAACTCCTCCAAATAGAGATATTCGAAGGACATCCCTGAAGAAGGCACTCGGTTTTTCTTTAGTTACGATAAGAAAGTGGTCAAAACTGAAAACGAAGAATATGGAAGCAAGGGTCAGAATCAGGCTGTATTCCCTGAACAATCCCAGGTCATCTTTAGTAAGGATACGGGCTACGAAATAGAAAAGACCGAAAGTGAAAACTTTTCTAATTACAGAGGTGGCTATGGTCCATCGTGCAGATGAGAAGATTGAGTTATTCGACACTATTCCTCAAAGATGGACATCTGTTCTTCGGGTGTATTTACCCCTAAATGCCTATAAGCCTTCAAAGTAGCTTTTCGTCCCTGCATAGTTCGTTCAAGAAATCCTTGTTGAATCAGATAAGGCTCGAATATCTCTTCGATGGTTCCTGCGTCCTCTCCAATTGCTACAGCAAGAGTTTTTATCCCGACAGGTCCACCCTGATAATTCTCTATAATAGTCATCAAAAGGCGTTTATCCATTTCATCAAGTCCTGCACTATCGACATTCAGCATAGATAAAGCTCTTAGGGCAATATCTCTGTCAATAATCCCGGTTCCCCTTATCTGGGCATAATCACGAACTCTCCTGAGAAGACGATTTGCAATACGCGGCGTCCCACGGCTTCTTCTGGCAAGTTCACCGGCTCCCTCATCGTCAATCGGGATTCCCATAATCCGAGCAGAACGGAAAACTATGGTTTTTATTGATTCTGTATCATAGTAGTTTAGCCTCAACACAATACCAAATCGATCCCTAAGCGGGGCAGTGAGTAAGCCTGCACGCGTAGTAGCTCCAATCATGGAGAATGGTTCCAAGTCTATGTTTACGCTTCTGGCACTGGGTCCGTTATCGAGGATGATTTCCATCTTGAAATCTTCCATTGCCGGATAGATATACTCCTCAATTACATGGTTCATCCTATGTATTTCATCGATAAAAAGCACTTCATGGCGACCGAGATTAGTAAGAATTCCCGCTAAGTCTGATGGCTTTTCAAGTACAGGACCGGAACTGACTTTTATATCAACATTCATCTCGTAGGAGATGATGTTTGCAAGAGTCGTTTTTCCTAAACCAGGAGGACCGTAGAAAAGGATATGATCAAGAGGCTCATTGCGAAGTTTGGCTGCTTGAATAGATATCTCCAACAGCTCCTTCAGCTGGTCTTGTCCGACAAAGTCCAAAAGAGTTCTTGGACGCAGAGCTCGGTCAAATTCCTTTTCATTATTCAATTCTACCGGATTGGAAATTCTTTCAAGCATCATTATTCTCCGTCAATTATATCTTCTGTAATCACGAAAGTGAACACATCGCCTACATGCAATGATGTGGTGGCGGAATCACCGACGGCGACAACATTTCCATTGGATAGGAATGCCTCGATGTAGTAGTAGAAAGGTGTAGCATAAAAACCGTCAACGGGCGAAAACCACTCATCCCCATAACCTAAAGGGGGCTCTTGAGGTATCGTGGTGGATGTATTCACTCCGCTTGAATGTCTCTTGGTGTATTTAACAGTGTTCACTTGAATATCGGCATTGTTGACTACTTTCAGACAAGCAAGATTGGAATTGCAATATATATGCTCGGTCTCATCTACATTCAAAATAACTTTAGACTCTTCCACAAACCGGTCAGCAAAATAATCATAAATTCTGAAAGTCTCTCCGGTAATACCCACAGTAACCTCTTTAGTTTTTTGACCGGAAAAGATTGTATAGGAAGGTGTTTTATACTTATGTGATACAGTGTCATTCCCCTCAAGAAGGGTCGTCTCTCCATCCATAGTCACCCAAAGTCTGTTTGAAGTATTATTATGTACTTTAAGACTTGCACCGGATTTACTGCATCCTGTTAATATGAGTAAACCTAAAAATAGGTAGTAAAAAGGTCGAAATCTTCTCATATTTCCTCCATTAATTACAACTCATTTCTTATTATAACCACGATGCAAGGTGTCAAGCAAAAGATGCTGATGAAATGGCGAGGAGATTTATAACTTCAAGATGCTCTTAATAAAAACAATGAGGTTTATATGAGAAAAGCCTTATTAGAATACACAATAAACAAAAGCAAAATGTCAATTTTCATCGGATAAGCCAACTTGAAAGTTTGGGTTACGGTTGGAACATGATTTACACACAGAAGATTTGTCCAAATCCGGTTTGGCTGGAACCAAAATACTTCTCTTTCCTTCATATTCAGCAATACGCATTTTTCCCACTGTGTTTCCACTGCTCACTCACTGCCCACCCACTGTTTCAGTGGGTTGACAGTGGAGAAGCAGTGACTGAGCAGTGACAAAACAGTGAGTTGTTGAAAAGCAGGATATAGGAGCTGGATGTAAGCCGAAAAGTAGCCGAACTCCGCATAAAACGCACTGTAGATTGATATTTGTAGGATTCAGAAGATATATGAGCATAGAAAAGAAATGGACAATAATGGACACAAGATAGGCGTAAGTTGTTGCAAATGCCACTGAGTGTATTCTTCAGGTTATTCAAAAAAGATTTTCATTTGAAAACTAATCATTAGTAGTACCAGTTGCAAAAAAGCTAAATGGGAGCAGATGAGATGCATCAGAAAGAAAATGGGGAGACGATTGGTGTAACTTATTAAAATCTTGACATTGAAAATGGAAAAGCAATAAGAGTTAAGCCTATGTTTAAAAAGAAAAGCGTTCCAACCTATGAGTTCATAATAACCGGTCGAGTACAGGGAGTCGGTTACCGTTGGTATGTGAGAAGTCAGGCTCAGGAATATCATATTAGCGGTTATGTAAAAAACCTATACACCGGTGATGTGCAGGTAATAGCCCAAGGTGAGGAAGAAGATATTGCCCTTTTCATTGAATCATTATACAAGGGGAATGGTCGTAGTGTTGTTGAATCTCTTTCAAAGACCGAAATCAAAACAGAAAAAACTCATGGAGGATTCAAGATTGAACATTAGGCTATCCTATCTTGCTATCTTATTAATGCTCATAACCGGCTTGTTTGCTGAACAAACACACAAAGTAGCAGCAGGAGAAACTCTTTACAGCATCAGCCGAAAATATAATCTGACTGTAAGAGAATTACGCGAAATCAATAACATCAAGGACAATAAAATCTCTCCCGGACAAATCCTGCAAATTCCTGAACCGGTAGTGATGCTGGAGCCAAGAGTACAAACATATCCCAAGAAAGATATTCCTGCAGACGGATTCCATATAGTTGAGGAGGGAGATACCCTCTTTCGAATATCAAGGATGTATGATGTGTTGATTACGGATATTCTCGACTACAATGAACTGGAAAACTCTTATATAATGGAAGGACAGAAAATATGGTTGGCACCTCATGAGGTTGAACCTAAGAAACCGGCAGTAGTTTATGTAGTAAAAAAAGGCGATACCATAATGAAAATAAGCCGTGAACATAATGTTACGGTGCAAATGATCAAAGATATCAACGGTTTGAAATCCAATAATATATATGTCGGACAGAAGCTGGTTCTTGGAGATGGCGACATACCAAGAAAGGAGCCGAAACCTAATGTTCCCATCAAAAATCCTACCTATACAAGGTCAGACCTTCTTTTACCAACTGAAGGTGTTATTACATCAGAATTTGGCTTAAGAAACAATGTTCCTCATAAGGGCATAGATTTTGGTGCTCCATACGGAACGCCAATTATTGCCGTCAGTGACGGGACTGTGATATTTGAAGGGATGCAAAGAGGATATGGCAATGTAATTGTACTGGAACACTCAGACCATATCATGACTGTTTATGCTCATAACGAAAAGAATCTGGTTAATCTTGGAAAAGTAGTGAAAAAAGGAGAGCAAATTGCCACGGTCGGAGCAACGGGCAATGCAACTGCTCCTCATCTTCACTTCGAGTATCGCATAAAAGGCAAAGCAATTGACCCGCGTGAAGTGCTCAAAGGGCTTCCATAATAACAGCGGAATATAATTTTCCAAGAAACAAAGAAATATTTTGCAACTATTGCAGAATTAGCTATTATAATAGTAGGAATTATTAATTCTGCTTCGGCAGAGGAAATTTAACAGGATTTATTTTAAACAAAGAGTGAGGAATGTATGGAAAATGTATTTGAAGACAGAGCATTACAGCAATACCTAAAAGAGATATCCACATACAAATCCCTAAATAAAGATGAGGAACGCATTTGGGCATTAAGAGCCAAAGAGGGAGATCAGGATGCCATTGATATGCTTATTCGTTCCAATTTAAAATTTGTTGTCAAAATAGCTGCCCGTTATCAGGGTAGAGGATTGTCCCTATCTGAGTTAATCAGTGAGGGTAATATCGGGTTGATAAAGGCATTGGAGAAGTTTGACCCGGACAAAGATATAAAGCTCATATCCTATGCGATTTGGTGGATAAAGCAGAAAATCATGCAAGCAGTCGCGGAAAAAAGCTCAATGATAAGAGTTCCATTAGGCAAAATAAACTCCTTCAACAAGATAAAGTCAACTCGCGAGAAAGCATTTAACAGAACTGGAGAAGACTTATCCTTATCTGAAATAGAAGCAATCACACATATCAATAAAAACTCCATCGAAACAATATCAAGACAAGTGACTCCCACACTTTCGCTTGACGAAGCAAGCATGAGCGATAATGATCAGGATGTTTTTATGAGTAATTACATCTCTGATGATGCTGAATATGAGCCTCAGGCAGTGTTTGAGAGCGAAAGATTACAAAAAAATATTGACAGGGCGATAAAAAAACTTGATAGACGAGAATCATATATTCTGAAAGCATATTTTGGTCTGGATGACACCGAAAGCAGGAATTTTGCCAGTATAGCTGACGAGATGCATCTTTCCCGCGAAAGGGTTCGCCAGATACAGAAAGAAGCTCTGAAGAAGATACTGAAGGAGATAACTCCGGACAGAGATTCAGAGATTTCGTTGCTGTTTGTGTAAATAAAAAAAGATAGATGGAGGAGTTATGATTCGCAACTTCGATGAGATGCTCATCAGAGTTAAACAACTCAGTGGTAAGAAAGTGCTTATTGCAGGAGCCCAAACCGGTTCGGCAATTGAAGCAGCAGTATTGGCAAAACAAGAACAGCTTGCAGATAGCGTACTAATAGGTGATAAGCAGTCAATTATCGAAATACTTAAAAAGGATTTCCCTGAATTTGTTGATGCATTTGAAATTGTAGATACCGGAAGTGACCTTAAAAAAGCCTGTGTTGAGACAGTTCGTTTAGCAAAAGAAGGTAAGGGTGATATAATCCTGAAGGGTAAAGCTGACACAGCATTACTCTTGAAAGCAGCTTTAGATAAAGAAACCGGGGTTCGTGTCAGCGATGTCATTAGTGATGTATTGGCATTTGAACATCCGGAAAGAGTTATTCTTATGAGTGACGGAGGTATCAATCTATATCCCGATTTAAACGAGAAAATAGCCATCATCAATAACTCCGTTAAGGTAGCTCATTCACTTGGATGCAACAATCCTAAAGTCGCTCTTCTCGCAGCCGTTGAAGGTGTAAACCCAAAAATGCCTTGTACAATTGATGCTTCAATTATCTCAAAAATGAATTCAAGAGGTCAAATAAAGGGTTGCGTAATTGATGGACCTTTGGCTTTTGATAATGCCATCAATGAAGAAGCTGCCCTGATTAAGGGTATAAAATCTGAAGTTGCCGGACATGCAGATATTTTAATTGTTCCAAATATTGAAGCCGGAAACATCTTCGGTAAAACTCTCACTTATTATTGCAATTATCGTGTTGCCCATGTTGTGATGGGGACAAAAGTGCCAATTCTGATTGCTTCAAGAGCAGATACCGGAGAGACTAAGATGCTGTGTATTGCTCTCGGTATTTTGGCTTCTCAATAAAAATATAAATGATAACAATGGGGGATTTATCTCCCCCTTCTTTATATGCAAATCAGAATAATCTGCCCCGGAAAAACAAAAGATAACTATCTTGCTGACGGCATACAGGAGTATATTAAGCGAACGAATACATGGGCTAAAATAACCTTTGAAGAATTACCTGACATCAAGTTAAACTCTTCCAATAATATCGACATTGTTAAGGCAAAAGAAGCTGAGATAATTAAGAGGTATTTAAAGGCAGGGAATGTAACAATTGCTCTTGATGAAGTTGGAGATATACTCTCTACCGTACAACTGAAAGATATCTTTATAAAGAATCTGGGGGAAAAAAACATTGACTTCATTATCGGTGGAGTTTATGGGCTTGATAGAAGTATCAGAGAACAGTCCGATATGGTGCTTAGTTTTTCCAGAATGACTTTCACACATCAGATGATCAGACTAATGCTGGTTGAGCAGATTTATCGCTGTTTCACGATTATAAACAACAAGAAATATCATTATTGAGGTAAATAAAATGAACACTCCTTTCAGTTTCGAAGCAATGAGCACCTTTTACGCTTCATTGGGAATAATGGGTAAAGGCATGCTGGGTATCTTTATTTTTATGGGGATATTCTTTGTAATAATAAAACTATTAGGTAGGATTACAAAGAAAGAATCG
>JAFGVF010000039.1 GCA_016938155.1 Candidatus Cloacimonadota bacterium | reverse complement strand
GCGAATTGCGTTCGCCCGGTATCTTTGTAACTCGACCTGCCAGGTCAAGTATAGGGGTGGCAAACTCCGATTTGCCACAGCGACCAGTAGTCGCTTTTAAATTACTTCTTCGCACTTCGAGAGAATTGCACTCCATACCTGCCCTATATGGGCAGAATATGAATAGCCCCGGGTCGGATGACCCGGGGTAAAACCCCCCAAAAAAGCATTTCAGCCCTACATGGGCTGAACTCATGCAATTCTCGCATAGCCCCGAACTCGCTTAACTCGTATTGGTGCGAGCTCGGAATGGGATAACAATTCCAGCGAGACTTCCTAGCGAAGCAGGGAGTTTCGTGTTTCTTTTGTTGGAGCTCAATTTGTTTCTATGGCCATGCTCGAAGTGCACAGGAAGTCCGTTCTCGCTTCGCTTCCTCCTTCGCCAAGGCTACGGCGGACAGGCCTACAAACTCCCTGGCACATTAAAAAATAATCCTTGACGAACATAGGTTCATTGAAAAGAGTGAACTTATGTTCATTAAGGAGCAAAAATGAGAAGTACAAGAAAGTGTCGAATGGTGTTGAATCCGCCGAATCATAGAGTCTTCAAGCCTACGGGAATTCCGGGGCATCAATTAGAGGTGATAACCCTTACTATAGACGAATATGAGGCAATCAGGCTGGCAGATTATGAGGGACTGGACCAGTTGGAGGCCTCTAAGCGGATGGGGATTTCCCGTCCTACATTTACCCGTTTGATTGAGAAGGCACGCAAGAATCTGGCAAGTTTCATAGTGGAGAGCAAAGCCCTTACCATCGAAGGCGGGAATGTTCATTTTAAGCAGGATATAGCAGAATGTACCCAATGCGGTACCAGAATAAAAGTGGATTTCGAAAACAGGAAGACCGTATGTCCCGAATGCGGATCAGAAGCATTCATCAGCATTGCTGAGCAGTATGGGCATGGGCGTTGTTGCCGCAATCGTGGCGGAAAGAGCGAGCAAACCCCCGGCTGCGGACGCGGTCGTAACAAGTAACTTGGTAATCCTAAGGAGGAAATTATGCCAAGAGGAGACAGAACAGGACCCAATGGTGAAGGTCCAATGACAGGAAGAAGAATGGGATCATGTAATGATGGAACCCGTGTTGGAGTAGCAGGTGGACGCGGCTTGGGTCGCAGATGTGGTGGTGGACGCGGATTTGGAAGAGGCTTTGGCATCAGAGGCTGTTACAATGCAGCAGATTATTCACCTGAGAGTGAGAAGAAGGCTTTGGAGGCTGAAATCTCTATGTTGCGTGATGAACTGGCAGCTGTTGAAAAACGGCTGACAGAAATCCCTAAGAAAGATTAGTTAATGTAGGGCTGAGACATAAGGCTCAATAATAGATGTGTCAGCCCTTTTAGTTTTAAGGGAGTTCTTATGAATAAATATATGTATAGAAATCGGCGTTTCAAAACCCCTTCCGGTACAACAAGAAGTTTGCCGGATAGGTTTTGGAATCTAATAATCTCGTTTTTCACTGTGGTTGTTGCCAATGATCTGAGAAAAGAGAACGGATTGATAAGAACGACTGCCCAAAAGTTGCTCAGTAAGCGAGATACGGGAAATAAACACAGGGTTATCACACCCGAATATAAAGTGTACGATGTAAAAGATAAGGAGAAAATATGAACAGAAAGATTGCGATTCCAACAACCGGTGGTGCCTTGAGTGCTCATTTCGGTCATTGTGAGAAGTTTGCTATTTATGTAGTTGAAGATGACAGGATTGTCTCACATGAGATGATAACACCTCCTCCGCATGAGCCCGGTTCACACCCCAGATTTCTAAGAGAATTGGGTTGTAATGTGATAATCGGTGGTGGCATGGGTCAGAGAGCACAGGACCTGTTTGCTCAGAACAATATTCAGGTGTTCATCGGTGTTCCGAATGTATCGCTTGAACAGCTTGTAGAGACCTACATTGCCGGTGAAATGAAATCCGGCGATAACCTCTGTAATCATGATGAAGATGATCACAATCATTCATGCAATCACTAAAGATTTAAGATGAAAATAGCTATTGCCAGCGGGAAGGGGGGGACAGGCAAAACGACTGTCTCCACTAACCTTGCTAAATATTTATCAGAAATCAGACAGGTTGTACTTGTTGATCTGGATGTGGAGGAACCGAACTCCGGGTTGTTCCTCAAGGGCGAATTGGTAAACCGGCAGGAGATGTATAAAGCAATCCCGCAATGGGAAGCCTCGACCTGCACGCTTTGCGGGAATTGTCAGAAGGTCTGCAACTTCAACTCCATCATGAAGCTCGGTGATAATATAATGGTCTTCCCGGAGCTTTGTCACAGCTGTTATGCCTGTAGCGAGTTATGCCCCACCCATTCTCTCCCGATGACCAAGCTCAAAATGGGGGAGTTGACCGAGTATAAAATGGATGAGCTTAATTTTATCAGCAGTAAGCTGGATATCGGCCAGGAACAGGCAGTTCCGCTAATCGCCCAGACTATCAGGTATGTCGATGAGAGATTTCCCGACTCTATATTGAAACTATACGATTCTCCACCCGGAACCTCATGTCCTGTGATTGAGGCAACAAAGGAGGCAGATTTTGTGCTTCTGGTAACAGAACCAACACCCTTCGGTCTGCACGACCTGAAGTTGGCTGTGGAGACTATGCGGGAGCTTGGAATAGGTTTTGCAGTTATTATTAATCGTTTCGGCATCGGAGATGCGGAAGTTGAGAAATACTGTGAAAGAGAAGGGATTGATTTAGTTGCTAAAATCCCCAATCAGCGGGAGATTGCCACGCTCTATTCCCGGGGTGAATTGATATATCCACATATCCCCGAATTTAAGAGAGAATTAGAGCTTATTGCAGACTACTGTAACCGTTTACAAAAGGAGATGTCATTATGAAAGAGATTGTAATCATCTCCGGTAAGGGCGGAACGGGGAAGACCTCCATCACAGCGTCGTTTGCCATGTTGGCAGGCTCGGATGCTATTATTGCCGACTGTGATGTGGATGCTGCCGATATGCATCTTCTTCTGAAACCGGACTGGTTTATGCAGGATGATTTCTACAGTGGCGTTGCTGCTGAGATTGATCCGGAGAAGTGTATTAAATGCGGGAAATGCGAGCAGGTTTGCCGCTTTGAAGCCATCAATCATGAGACCGGTCAATATGAGGTCTCAAACCTCAATTGTGAAGGTTGCGGATATTGCGGTCATATCTGCCCGGCAGGGGCGATAAGCATGGTTGAACAGAATGTCGGTAAATGGTATGTTTCTGATATCAAGACGGGAGCCAAGATGGTTCACGCCGGCTTGAAAATAGGGGCTGACAACTCAGGGAAACTGGTTGCCAAAGTAAAACGGGAAGCAAAGGCTATTGCGACTCTTGAGAATAAACCTTATATCATCGTCGATGGTTCTCCAGGAATAGGTTGTCCTGTAGTTTCCTCACTATCCGGTGCTGATTTCGTTGTGTTCGTCACAGAACCGACTGTCTCCGGTATCCACGATTTGGAGAGGGTCTATCAACTGGTAGAGAAATTCCGCATACCGTCGGGTTGTATAATTAACAAGGCTGATCTGAATGAGCAGGTATCAGCAGAGATTAAGCTCTTCTTAACAAATAACGGAATCCAACATCTGGCTGATTTGCCTTATGATGAGAGCTTCACAAAGGCTATGACAAATGGACAGACTATTGTGGAATATCCTGATAGCCCCATAACCGGAGTTCTTACTATCTGTTGGACTGATTTAAAACTAATATTGGAGAAACAATGAAGATAGCATTTACCACCACAGGTACAGACTGGAACGCCAGTATTGATCCGCGTTTCGGTAGAACGGAATATATTTTAATCTATGATGAAGAAAAAGATGAAATAACCAATTTTGACAACAGAGACATTGCAGATGTCGCCCACGGAGCCGGACCCAAGACAGCCCAACTCATCTTTGACCTGAAACCTCAGGTTCTCATTACCGGTAACGGTCCCGGTGGAAACGCTGCTGCCGTCCTGACCAAAACCGATTTGAAGATCTATATCGGTGCCGGCAATATGACTGTTAAAGAAGCGTACGAAGCCTATAAAACCGGGATACTGAAACAGAGTTAAATCTGTAATCATCTTATGTAGAGACGCACGACCGTAGAGACGCACGGCCGTGCGTCTCTACATTTAATGCTAAATGCAAATAGAAGCTCGCACCCATACGAGCGTAGTGAGTTCGGGGCTATGCGAAAGTAGCCTTCTGTGGGGAATACTGAATGCTGAATGCTGAATGCTAAATGACGAGACCTGTCAAATGGTCTTTAGACCTTTGGTTGGATACCGGGGAGGGGAGGAGTTTGGTATCTTGCTTATGTCGAACCACCGCTTAAAAGCGGAGGCTGAGGGAATTATCATCTTTTAATCTATTCCATATCTTTCTTTTCCAAAGCCCCAGCTTAGAAATATATCCTGCTTCAAGTTCTGAAGCTACTACCAATCACATTTTTTACCTATTTTTCTCTCAGCTCTATCCAAACATACGGGAATCACACGGGAATTTCGCGGGAATCACTCGGGACTCTCTCGGGGCTCCCCCTGAGTTATCCACATTTTGTTCATAAATTATTCGCTGATTTTTCCCGTGGGTTGGAATGGAGCAATTAATAGTTAAGAATTGAAAATGCAAAATGCTGAAAGTACAAAAAATCAGTCAGGAAATGAAAAGAATCATTTAAATCTATCAAGAAAGAGAGAAATTACCTATCTGATAATGAGTTAATCGTGCAAGATAAAATAAGCGGGAAAAGAGTTTGACAATATCGGCAGGGGAATCATTAAGTTTATAAAAAACAATCGGAGTTTCTGAATGGCTTTTGTACATCTGCATAATCACACGCAATATTCACTATTAGACGGAGCCTGTAGGGTTGATAAAATGGCTCACAAAGCTAAAGAACTCGGAATGACAGCCGTTGCTATGACAGACCATGGGAATCTCTACGGAACTATCGACTTTTACGAAAAGTGTATTGAGGAAGGGGTAAAGCCAATTATAGGCATTGAAGCTTATATCATAAACGGAGATGTCAGAGAAGAATCATCAAAAAAAGAGCGACGCTTTCATCTTGTACTCTTAGCAAAGAACATGCAGGGCTACAAGAATCTGATGAAACTGAGTACGCATTCCTTTATAGAAGGATTCTATTATAAGGCACGGATAGATAAACGACTTCTAAGAGAATACAGTGAAGGATTAATATGCCTTTCTGCATGTATTCAGGGAGAGCTACCAAATGCTCTTTTGAATGGATATGAGGAGCAAGCCAAAGAAATCTTGAAAGAGTATAAAGATATCTTCGGGGCTGATTTTTACATTGAATTACAGAATCATCAATTGGATAACGAGAAAAAAGTGATGCCACTTTTGATAAAATTAGCCCAGGAAACCGATACTCCCATGGTTGTAACAAATGATTGTCATTACATAAACATGGAGGATTGGGAGTCACACGATTTGCTTTTATGCATCCAAACAGGGAAGATGTTCTCTGATCCGGATAGAATGAGATATGATACTTCAGAACTCTATTTTAAGAGTGAAGAAGAGATGAGAAAATTGTTTCCTGAGCTACCTGAAGCTTATGAAAACACTAACAAAATAGCTGAGCAAATCAATCTGAAATTAGAATATGATGAGTTTCTTTTTCCAAGAATGGATATCCCGATTGAGTATAATGACGATACCGATGCTTATGTGCGGGATTTGGTATATAAAGGAGCTGAAGAAAGGTATCCTGAACTTACAAAAGAAGTAACAGACCGTATAGATTTTGAACTAAGTGTAATCAGTAAAATGGGTTACAATGCATATTTCCTGGTTGTCAAAGACTTTCTCGATGCAGCAAGGGATCAGGATATCCCTGTTGGACCGGGAAGAGGTTCAGCAGCCGGAAGCATAGTATCCTATTGCTTAGATATTACAAGACTTGACCCTTTAAAATATGGTTTATTGTTTGAGAGATTTCTGGACTTAGAGCGAGTCGGAATGCCTGATATTGATATAGATTTTTGTGCTGAAGGCAGAGCAAAGGTTATTGATTATGTCGTTCAGAAGTATGGCAGGAAAAGTGTTTCGCAAATAGTAACATTTGGAACATTAAAAGCAAAATCTGTGATTAAAGATGTTGCCAGAGTTTTGGAAGTCTCAGCAGCAGAAGCCAATAAGATGACAAAGCTTATCCCGGATGGACCCAAGGTTACTCTCGAAAAAGCAGAAGATGAGTATAAAGAGTTTGTCGCATTGATGAATAGTAACGAGCTTTATCAAACAATTCTGAGACATGGAAAAGTGCTGGAGGGACTTGTAAGACAAACCGGAATGCATGCCGCAGGAGTAGTTATCGGACCGAGTGATTTGAGTGAATTTGTACCTTTGGCAACTTCGCAACAGAAGGGTGCAGAGAATAGTATATTGGTTCAATATGAAGGGAAATGGCTTGAGTACTTGAAGATGCTGAAAATGGATTTTCTGGGATTAAAGACACTGACAATCATCAATAAAACTCTCAAGATGCTAAAAAATGACCGTGATATTGAGCTGGATATAGAGAAAGTGGAACTGACAGATGAATCAACCTATAACCTGCTTTCAGATGGATATACTATAGGAGTATTTCAGTATGAATCCAAGGGAATGCAACGATATTTGCGTGAACTGAAACCCAATACCTTTGAAGATTTAATAGCGATGGTTGCTCTTTACCGTCCAGGTCCAATGGCGAACATTCCAGCTTATATTAAGCGAAAACACGGGGAAGAGAAAATTGAGTACTACCATCCGTTGATGGAAGAAACACTTAAAGAAACATACGGGGTAACAGTTTATCAAGAGCAGGTGATGCAACTCTCGAAAGTGATGGCGGGATTCACAAGTGCCCAGGCAGGTACTCTGAGAAAAGCCATATCAAAAAAGAAAGCCAAAATGATGGAGAAGATGTATGAGCTTTTCAAAGAAGGGTGTAAAAAGAATGGCATAGAGCAGGATGTAATTGATAAAGTATGGAATGATTGGAAAGATTTT
>JAFGVF010000038.1 GCA_016938155.1 Candidatus Cloacimonadota bacterium | reverse complement strand
TGCTCTCTCGGCTTGAACCTAAGCAGTGATATCCCTGAATTCATCAATATCAAAGAAAAAATAAGACTCTTAGATAATATCAAAAGATGTGATATTTCCCTTGTCATGTCTGATTATATGCAGCATAATTTATACAAGAACGGTTGGAACCAGGAAAGGGTGAGAAAATTGTATCCAATATACAATGTAGGTGAAAGGCTCCCAAAACCATCAAATAATGTTCCTGTTTTACTGTATGTCGGTCAGTTGATTAAGGGCAAAGGAGTTGACTATCTGCTCCAGGCAGTCAGCAAAATATTCCATCCACTACGCCTGATAATAGTTGGGGCTGGTAATGAAGAGACAAATATCCGGAACATGATAAAGAACCTCAAGTTGGAAGACAGGGTCGAGTTAATCGGGTGGACTACCGATGTAGAGAAATACTATCGTCAGGCAGATGTCGTTGTTGTTCCATCACGATGGCAGGAACCTTTCGGACTGGTGGGTCTTGAGGCTTTTGCTTATCAAACTCCTGTCGTGGCATTCAATGTTGGAGGAATTTCAGAATGGTTAAGTGACCAAAAAACCGGATTGTTAGCCAAACCAAGAGATGTTAAAGACCTTGCTGTAAAGATTGAGAGTTTAATAGGTAATACATCTCTTGCCATAGATTTAGGGAAAGAGGGTTATACATTCGTACGAGATAACTTCTCAGAAAAGAAATACCTGACAGAGTTTTATAAGATTATTGAAGAGATTGAATAACAAGCTGTATTATGTTCCGAAGAATAGTTGAAATTACGGTTTCGATATTAGTCCTGACTTCGGTTACCATACCGATTGCCATGATTTTCTTTATCAGGAAACTTCTGACCCAAAAAGAGGTTTTAACTCCTGAAGAGATATACAATCGAAATTCGGATATTTTAACAGTACAGTACTTCAATACTCAATATCCCTTCATAAGATCCCTTCCACTCTATATAGAAGTGTTGAAGGGAGAGTTTGGGATTACGGGGGTTTCAATTCGAACTCCCAAAGACTCAGCAGAAGGGATGCTTAATGCAAAGCCCGGAATATTGAGTATCTGGTTGCTAAGAAAATTGAATAAGATAGATTATGAAGGTCGTAATGCCATCGATATTGAGTACCTGCAGAATAAATCGGTAAAAAAGGATTTGATGATCCTGATAAAATCTCTCCTGGCTCTTACAATAAAGGATACCGGAGAAGAGTACCCTGATAAGATTAATCTGCTTGGTATAAGTTTTCTGAACCGGAGTATGAAGGATGCCGTTTTGATGATCGAAAAAGTGGTATCAACCGGAAACAAAGAAGCTTTCTACTTCATGAATCCCGATTGTTTTAATAAGCTGTTCGTTGATCTGGACTACTACCAAATAATGAAATCTGCCAGAAATATTTTCCCGGATGGAAGCGGAGTTAATATGGCTTGTAAAATTATGGGTAGTAATTTAAAGCAAAATATTAACGGAACGGATATGCTCCCCTACCTTTGCAGAATGGCTGAAGAAAGGGAATTTGGACTATTTCTTCTCGGAGCAAAGCCCGGGGTTGCAGAAAAGATGAAAAAAAACCTTGAGCAAAAATACCCAAAAATAATAATATGTGGTACACATGATGGATATTTCGATAGAGAAACGCAATCAGAAGAAATTGTCTCAGAAATTAACATGTCAGGGGCAAAGATTTTATTAGTTGCCTTCGGAGTACCATACCAGGAGAAATGGATAGAAAAGCACATCTCCAATTTAAAAGTTAATGTAGCTTTAGGAGTTGGTGGACTATTTGATTTTTACTCCGGGAACATGCCGAGAGCTCCAAAATGGATGCGTGAATTAGGAATAGAGTGGTTGTTTAGACTCTACAAAGAGCCCAAAAGAATGTGGCGTCGATATGTAATCGGAAACCCTTTGTTTATAAAAAGGGTAAAACAATGGAAAAAGAAAATAGCAGGTTAGTAAAGTGAAAGTAAGAACAAAGCAACATCAATTTCTAATGGATAGGATTGCCAGATATGATGGCAAAGCCAGTAAGGTTAAAATCCTGTTAAAAATGTCCGGTTGGGAATGGACAGTAGGTTTTGCAAAGTTTCTTAAGCATTCTTTGGATTTTATCGGTTCACTAATTCTGATTATTCTTTTATCACCCATCTTTTTGATAACCATGATTGCAATCTATTTGAATGACCCCGGTCCGTTATTTTACATCGCTCCCAGAGTAGGTAAAGACGGAAAAAATTTCGGGTTTATAAAGTTTCGTTCAATGGTAATGAATGCCGATAAAATGAAAGACAACCTTTTAGAAGCAAATGAATCTAAGGATGGGGTAATATTTAAGATGAAAAAAGACCCTCGGGTTACTACCGTGGGGCGATTTATACGGAGATTCAGTATTGATGAATTACCGCAATTGTTTAATGTTTTAAAAGGTGATATGAGCCTTGTAGGTCCAAGACCCCCCCTGCCGAGAGAAGTTGCAGAATATACTTTAGACGATAGAAAGAGACTACATGTGACTCCAGGAATAACCTGTTTATGGCAGGTAGGTGGAAGAAGCGAAATTCCTTTCAGTCAGCAGGTTGAATTAGATAAGCAATATATTCAAAGTAAGGGGATATGGCAGGATATTAAAATATTAATTAAGACAATCCCGGCCGTTATAAGCGGTAAGGGAGCATATTAAAATGGAGGTGAACTTGTTTGATTTCACAAAAAAAGATAATGTTGGAATTCTGACAATATCAGGAAGATTAGATGCATATACTGCACCGGAGTTGAAAAATATGTTTAAGGGATTGATGGAGGAGACCAGATATTTTGTTTTTGACTTACACGCCCTTGAATTTTTAGACAGCACAGGTTTAGGTAGTATAGTTTCATGCCTTAAATCTGCTACTGCCAATGGTGGTGATATCTGTATAGCAAAAATGGCTGATAAGCCAAGAATGGTCTTTGAAATCACAAGAGCATTTAAGATTTTTGAGATTTATGATGACCTGGATGCAGCTGTCGAGAGCTTCAACATATAAATAATGGAGACTCTATGAAAGGTCTAATCATTGCCAGAGAAGAACCTTCTCTATGGGTAAAGAAGTATTTCCGTGGGATTGACCCATACTTGCTGAAAATTGCAAATAAACCCTTACTTGAGTACTATGTTGATCTGATGGAAATCATAGGTATTCAAGAAATTCGATTTGTCTATGATTATCCTTCCTGTGAAATTAATGACCATTTTGGAGATGGAACCAAATGGGGACTGAAATTCAGTTATAACCTTTCTAAATCAGAAGATGATATAAAGAAGGTTTATCTAAAGAATATCTCCTTTGCTAAAGATTCCGAAGTTCTCATTATTGAGGGTTTCAATTTCATCTTCTATGATAAGAAAAACCTTTCAAGAGAGTGTATTTTAGATTTACAGGGTGTCACAGAGAATGGTCTATTAAAATTTGTTAATTATGAAAATTTTAAAGAAATGTTGACTTCTCATGATAAGAATCCCTGTTTTAATCTGGTTCCTATTAAAGATATACAGACCTATTATAGAATCAGTCTTTCTACCATTAATGAATATTCCTCAAACTTTGTTTTACCGGGTTATTCCAGTGAATCTAAAGTTTTTATTGGAACGGATATATCATATCCAAAAACAGTAAGTCCCGATAAACCTATTATGATCGGAAATCATGTTCGTATTCATGACATGGTTATTATAGGTCCCAATGTTGTAATAGGAGATAATTCCATAATTGACTCGATGACAACAATAAAAGACAGTATAATCTAT
>JAFGVF010000037.1 GCA_016938155.1 Candidatus Cloacimonadota bacterium | reverse complement strand
TTTACCTCTTCCCCGATTGTAAGCTCAGATTTAGCAATCTCAATGAATCCTTGAACTGTATCTTTTACATAAACAAAGTCTCTAGTAGGGGTTAAGTCTCCCAGTTTTATTTCGTTAAATCCACTTAACAGCTGAGTTATGATTGTCGGAATAACTGCTCGGGCAGATTGTCTAGGACCATAAGTATTGAAAGGTCTTACAATCGTTACAGGTAAATTGAAAGATCTGTAAAAAGATTCCGCCATCCTGTCAGCTCCTATTTTACTGGCAGAGTATGGCGATTGCCCCTGGTATGGATGCAATTCGGTAATTGGTACAAACTGAGCTGTCCCATATACTTCAGATGTTGAAGTTACTAAAACCCTTTCAGTACCTAAGAGCCTTGCGCCCTGTAGAATATTGAGAGTTCCCTTGATATTTGTATCAACATAACTATCAGGAGAGTGGTAACTGAATGGGATGGCAATCAACGCTGCAAGATGAAACACCGTATCAATCCCTTCCATTGCTATTCTTACACCATTGGGGTCTCTTATATCACCTGAAAAGATTTCAATCTTCTCTACTACCTCTTTCGGTAATGAATCCAACCAACCCCAACGGTTAAAAGAATTGTAATATACAAAAGCTCTTACCTTATATCCCTGTTTGACCAGCTCTTCAGTAAGATGTGAACCAATAAAACCGTCTGCACCTGTAACTAATACTTTCTTCATTTTTATTCCTTATCAAAGTGCGTTTTATATATCTCTTGGGCTTTCTCATAATCAGCAACCTGCCCAATATCAAGCCAATACTCTTTAATCTCATATTTCGCAACTTTCGCATCCTTTGCAAGCATATCCTCAATCAAATTATCCATACCGTAATAAGTATCATCAGGAATCAATTGGAAGATTTCCGGCTTAAAAATATATATCCCAGCTAGAATTTTAGTACGAATTTTAGGCTTCTCTTCTATTCCTGTTACATAATCACCTTCGTAAAAGATATTTCCGAATTGAAATGGCGTAACAATCTCCTTTATCCCGACTGTCAAAGAGGTCTCTTTTGCAACAGCGAAATCGTACATCTTACGATAATCCAACAATGTCAGGATGTCCCCATTCATCATAAGAAAGGGTTCTGTCAGCTCATTCTTAAGCAAGGTTAAAGGACCTGCTGTACCCAGTCTTTTTGTCTCCTTACTGATTTTTAGCTTAATTCCAAACTTTGAACCATCACCAAAGAAGTTCTCTATATACTCTGACTTATAATTCGTTGCTAAAAATATCTCTTCAAACCCATGTTTTTTTAATGCTTCAATTTGAATCTCCATAACTGATTTTTCGCCTATAGGCAATAAAGGTTTGGGGATTACTTCAGTAAATGGTCTGAGGCGTGTACCTAAACCACCAGCTAATATTACTGCTTTCATCAATTTACTCCGCTTCTTTATTATGTTAACATCATGTAGGCACTATAGATTAACTTACTTGAGTACAAGTGCATTAATAGGTAGAGCTTCGCCTAATGACTTACATATTTTGGTAAATCAGTTAATCTCAAATTGGTAGTAAATTATAGTTTTGAAGCACGCTATCTTTTTATGAATAAATCTCCTTCAAAAACTATTTCATTTCACTCCTTGAGAATATTCTAATTAATGTCACTAAACATGTATGTCAAGGGAATTATATCTTAATCTAGTATCCCACTATTGTTTCTTTGTTTTTCTCTATTACTGCTTATAATGCTTTAACTGGATATTGGGAAGTATGCACTGATCAAAATTAGTAAAGATAAGTAGTTATAATTTTTTTCAGTAATTTACTTTCTTAAAGAGCAAGAATCAAATAAATCTTTAGCCAGTATTTCTGAAAAGTAGTTAGCACCTTCTTTGTTGAAGTGTCCTTCATCATAGAAAAATTCCGGTTTATGAATGAATCGCTGATCAGTGTAATAATCGAAGTATCTGAACAATCCTTCATCCTGCATACTTTTTAATGTATCAATTGTTCGAGATAACTCATAAGGAGGATTACAACGAGGAAGGGTTATAACAATGACATTTACATTTTGATCCCTACACTTTTTAAACATCATAAGGTATCTATCCACTTTTTGTTGATTATAAACTCCCTTAAACGATATTCCCTTGTATTTATAGTTCAGCAATGATGATTTTGACCCAATTTTAACCTTTTGTCCCTTTGTTTCTACACCTCCGTCAATACTCTTTGACGATAACATCGGTCGAATTAAATAATAGGACAAAGAGTTGCAAGCATACAAGTTACTTTTCAAGAAATATTCTTCGAGTTTTCTCCCTTGAGATATGTATGGAATCAGACTTTTATCAACAATGGTTAGAGGTTTCAATTGAGATATTCCACTAATATCAATTTCTGTTTCAAATCTCATACTCTCTATGAAGTACACAATCGTTTTAACTTTCTTTCTTTCCAGAAGTTTGTCAGTAGCAACCTCAAAGTATAATAGCGTTTGATCTCCCCTTGCTCCATTCCATACTGTTAACCCTAGTTGCTTTTCTAAAATTTCAGGATTTACACCAGTCTCACAGGCTGACGAGCCAATAAGCACCATTTCTGCATCTGTTTTATAAAATGTATGATAGATTTTGAAGTAGCGACCATTGGGGATTTTTGATATCAAAGGTCTTAATAGAATTCCAATAATTATATCTGAACTCAGAATTAACAGTGTTAAAATAACCAGTTTTAATATCAGTCGTTTCATATAACTAAAATTGGAAATAGATAAATGCAGAGTTGTCAAAGACACCCAACACAATAATTGAAATAATTATAATGTAATACAATGACCATTTTGAGAGAGTTTTTTGTCTCATAATGAAGTCATTGAAATCTATAGTATTATTTGCTTCGATAAAAAGCAGAAGTATAAGAGCAATAAATGAATAGCTAAGAGTCGCGGCATCAATAAAAAGTGATCCCTCTTTAAGGCTGAGTATCCCTTTCAGAATAGCCCATCCTTGTTTAACATCTGAGGCTCTAAAAAAAATTGCACCCAAACAGATAATGGCAAATGTAACTAAGTATCTGAACCCAAGACTTAGATTTAGAAGTTTCCTCTCTTTGAACCATTTCTCCATTCTTTTTCTCTTTTTTCTCATTAAAATATCATAAATCAGAAACACAGCTTGCCAAATTCCCCAGATTACAAAGGTCCAATCTGCACCATGCCATAATCCGCTTAATAGGAAGGTAATAAAAATTAAAACACACATCCGAAGTACTGTTGGATTTGTTTCAACTAAGGGGAAATAAATGTAATCTTTCAACCAGGTTGTCAACGAGATATGGTTTCTTTGCCAGAATTTTGTAACATTCTCTGAAAGATATGGAAACCTGAAATTTACCATTAGATCAAACCCCATCACTCTCGCAGAACCTCTTGCAATATCGGAATATCCCGAGAAATCACAGTATATTTGAAAAGCAAATAGAATTGAGGCAAGAATATATGATAATCCACTGTGTTTCTGATAATTATTAAAAACAGCATTGACATACAAAGCCAACCTGTCTGCAACCACTACTTTTTTAAACATACCCCATAGCATTAAGCGTATTCCGACGACAGCGTTCTTATCATTCCACTTATGCTTCTCATAAAATTGAGGTAACAGGTGAGTCGCTCTTTCTATTGGCCCGGCAACTAATTGAGGGAAAAAACTTACAAAAAGAGCAAATATCCCGAAATTAGTTTCACATTTCATCTGACCCTTATAAATGTCAATAGTATAGCTTAATGCTTGAAATGTGAAGAAAGAAATTCCAACCGGTAGTATTAGATCAAGAAAAGGTATGCTGATACCAATTCCTAAATTATTCAATATGGCATTTATTGTATTGCCTATAAAATTGAAATATTTATAATAATAAAGTCCAGATAAACTCAAGATTATTGTGAAGATAAGAATCCATTTTTTTGTTTCTTTATTTTTGCTATTTGCAATCGCTAACCCACCAAGATAATTAACTGTTGTTACTCCGAAAAGTAATATTGCATAGCTTGCCTTCCAGGACATATAAAAGTAATAGCTTGCAACCAAGAGAAAAGCCCATCTGACTTTGTGTGGAATTATAAAATAAATCAAACATACTATGGGGAAAAATATCAAGAATTCAATAGAATTAAAGAGCAAAGTTAATCCTTATCTAGCTGAGTAGCCACCATCAATAATGAAATTTGATCCTGTAATCCACTTGGCATTTGGGGATAGTAAGAAAGTACTCAAATAGGCAATATCTTGAGGTTCTCCAATCCCAAGAGGATGTTGATTGATGATATCTTCTTTCATATCGGGAGGAAAATCCTTCATCATTTTTGAGACCATTTCTGTTTCTACGACACCTGGCGAGATACAGTTGATTCGATGGTTCTTGGGAGCAATTTCCAAGGACAAGGCCTTCATGGAGCTAATCAATGCTCCTTTGGAAGCACAATAGGCAATCTTTCCTCTTTCACCTAATTCGCCCATTACACTTGAAATTAGAACAAAAGAAAGACTCTCTGACTTTTTGCATAATCTAAGTATCGCTTTGATTATAAGAAACGCTGAAACTGTATTTATTTCGAATAGAGAAACGAAGTCATCCCTTGTAGTATTTCTTAGAGGTTTTGTGATTTCGGTACCGGCAGCGTGGATGAATCCATCAATTCGTCCAAACTCTTTAACTATCTCAAATATTACTCCATTGAGGGCATCTTCATCTGTCAATTCAAGTAAATAACTCCTGGACATAGACCCTGATAATGCTTCCTGAATCTGGTTTAGCTTCTCTTTATTCCGACCAAGCAGACAGACAATAGCTCCCTCTCTTGAGGCTTCTAAAGCACAAGCACCGCCTATGCCCCCAGTTGCTCCGCTTATTAAGATAACTTTACCTGCTAATAAAAGCTTATTCAAACTTATCGTTACCTATCAATTGGATTAATTGGTTTATGCTCTCTATCTCCTGTAATTGGCTAGCCTTGAATTGTACATGTAACTCTTTATGAATATAAGCAGCAATGCTTAACAAAGCAAATGAATCATAGTCATCCAATTGTTTCAGAAGCGTATCGAAAGTTATCTTTTCATCAACATCCAGAAGCTCAATTATATTATCTAAAAACTCTTCCTTTTTCATCTGTTCTCCTTATAGTTCCAGTAAATTTAAATAGGTAAGTTTCGGTTCGTCTATTATGCAATGCCCCCACGATAAACCGACCCCAAAACCTGACAACAAAATTCTTTTGCCCACCAATTCTTCAACAGTTAATTTTGAACAGATTGTCAAGGGTATTGAAGCACTGCTGGTATTCCCATACTCAAGAAGAGATTCTGGAGTGGACTCTTCTTTTAACTTCAAATACTTACTGATATAACTATTCATAAACTTATTTGCCTGATGGTAAACAAAATAACTGATGTCATCTTTACTGATACCGCTCTCGTTAAACAGGTTTTTTGCATCCTGTATTACTTCTCTAAGTGTGAAATTGAAGATTTCCAAACCATTCATGTAAAGGTGACAATCCGCTCTTTCATTATCATCTTCCCACATATATGTTTCAAATGAACTCATAGTCATAGGATTCCTGAAACCCCCATCTTTAATGATAAGATGATCCTTACCGCCACCATCTGAATTCAGTGAGAAATAAATATCGGAAGTTCCTTTTCTTATTAAAGTGGCAGAACAGGCATCTCCAAATAACATTGCCATCGTTTTATCTTTGGGAGAGATTGTTTTACTTACCGTATCTCCACTTACAAGAAGAACATTCTTTAATGTTCCATTTTGAACGAGGGAAGCAGCAATGAAAAGCCCATATACATAACCGCTACAGCCAAGACTGACATCAAATGCCAAAGTACTTTTCGGTAAACCAAGCTTATCCTGAAGAATTATCGCTGAAGCAGGGAGTATATAATCCGGTGTTTGACTGACAAAGATGATAGCATCTATCTCTTCTTTCTCAAGCTTTAAACCCTCTATTAAATCCAAAGAAGCTCTATAACCCAAGTCAAGCGTAGTCACCTCTTTCGCTGCAATTCTTCTATATTCAACTCCGGTTACTTTAATGAATTTCTCAATTTCTTCCTTGGTAAATTCTTTTAACTCTCTGTTACAGACTTTTTCTGTTGGGACACAAACTGTGATACCAGGTATCTCTATGTTATTAAATGTAATATAACTCAAACAACCTCCTAAATCTGAAGTTATTAAATTGTCCCGGAATCAACAAAAATATTTTGTCCGGTAATAGAACAAGCATCCTTATCAGCAAGAAAAACAACTGTTTGGGCTACACTATTGATGTCAGTAGCCTTCTTTAAT
>JAFGVF010000427.1 GCA_016938155.1 Candidatus Cloacimonadota bacterium | reverse complement strand
CCTGATTCGACCTTCATCCTCAAAAGGTGTGGTTACGACTGCGATGGAAATAATACCCTTTTCCTGGGCTATTTTAGCAATTACAGGAGCTGCTCCCGTACCTGTTCCGCCACCCATACCGGCAGCTATGAGAACAAGGTCTGCCCCATCCATTAAATGCTTGATATCCTCATAGTTCTCTTCAGCAGCCAGTTTACCTTTATCAGGTTCCGAACCGGCTCCGCGACCTTGTGTTACTTTCTTTCCGATTTGAATTTTAACTTTCGCTTTTGCGTTGTTGAGATGAGAGATATCTGTATTTGTTGCAATATACTCAACATCTTCCAAACCGTAATCAATCATGTTATTAATGGCGTTGCATCCTGCCCCGCCGACACCGAAAACAACTAACTTAGCGTGCTTTAAAACAGGTTTCTGATCAAATTCCAACATGGTAAACTCCCCTGCAGTTGCAGTATTTATTCTCTAATAGTTTTGTCTTTGTACTTAAAAATATAGGTATTATACTTATCGAAACGGATACTCTCAAGTAAGGTGAAAAACATGGAGATATTATCATCCAGATATCTTGTGTCAATCAATATCTTTTTGCCTGACTCAATCTCATAGAAAAAAATATCATTTCCTTCCTTGAAATACTCAGATATATACTTTTCAAGTTCAGGTTTTGCTTCAAGTAATTTTTTATGATATGCTACAATTTCTTGCACCGAATCGTCTTTAATAAGTGTTCCGGGAGTTGTTTTATGAGAGTTAAGCTTTGTTCTGATTATCGGAAAATCATCTTTATCGTTGAAATTGAATTTGCTCAAGACAACTCCGTCACTGTCAATTGTGAAAATAGTTCCGTTTTCGGTAATCAGATTTAGAAAGCCTCTTCTCTCCGTAATGGAAACTACTAAAGTGCTGAGAGGACGACGATATATCTTAACTTTCTCAATGCGATAAATCTCTAAAAGTTTATTGGCAATTTCCTGTTTATTGATATTATAAAGGTTCTTGCCGATATTGTCCTGAAGCATCTTCTCAAGTTGAACGGAAGTGATAACATTGTTGTTTTTAAAGCTGATTTTGGAGATATTGCACTTATCCCATTGCTTTAGAAAAACAAGAATTCCGGCATATACTATCGCAAGAGCTACGATTATCGTAACTGCATAAGTAACAAACCGGCTATTACCACGAACAACTTTATCCATTACGCTTCCTTAAGTTTTTTGAGTATCTCTTCCCCATATTTGTAGATACTTCCGGCTCCCATTGTAATGAGAATGTCTCCTTCTTGAAGATGAGCCAATACTGTCTCAATTATCTCATCCTCTTTCTCAATATAATGAACATGCTGATGACCGGATTGGATAGCTGATTCCGCGATAAGCATACCTGTTACACCCGGAATGGGTTTCTCTCTTGCGGGGTAAATCGGAGCTATGAACAGAGTATCACATGAGAAGAAAGACCGTCCGAAGTCTTCATGGAAGTCTCTTGTTCTCGAATAAAGATGAGGCTGGAAAACCAGAATGATTCTCTTATCCGTACTTTCACGGAATCCTTCCAGGGTTGCAATTATCTCGGTCGGATGATGAGCGTAGTCATCATATACAACAATGCCTTTTGCTTCACCTTTAAACTCAAAGCGACGGAAGACTCCGCCATATTCTGCCAACCCTGCCTGAATATTCTCAAAAGGAATATCCAATTCCAAGGCTATCCCGATAGCATTAAGAGCATTTAATACATTATGTTTACCCGTAACCTGCAAGTTTACTGTTCCAAGTTTATATCCCTTGAAAAGGACATCAAAGGAGGCATGGAAGTCTTTGAAGATTAGATTTATTGCCTGTAAATCTGCCTGCCGGGAAAAACCGTAAGTTAAGATTCTTTTATTTATGCGGGGTAGTATTGACTGAACTCCCTTATCATCAAGGCAGACAACAACACAACCGAAAAATGGTACTTTATTGGCATACTGAACAAAGGCATCCTTGATGTCATCAAGATTCCGATAGCAGTCCAAGTGATCGGCATCTATGTTTGTGATTCCTGCAAAAATGGGAGAAAGTGTGAGAAAGGAGTGGTCATACTCATCCGCTTCCACTACAATATACTTTCCTGAGCCGATAATATTGTTGGAACCGAAGTTCTTGATTCTACCGCCAACAATAATTGTAGGGTCGAGTTTAGCTTCATTAAGTATCATCCCGACCATAGATGTCGTGGAGGTCTTTCCATGAGTTCCTGCTAAACCGATACTGATGCTCATACGGGAAATTTCTGCCAGCATCTCAGCTCTTCTGATAACAGGAATGTGTGCTGAAAGGGCTTTCTTAATCTCAGGATTATCATCGGTTACGGCAGATGACTTCACAACTACATCAGCATCATACAACAAGTCGGTATCATGTCCTTCGACTATGATGATTCCAATGCTCTCCAGATGGTCTGTTAATTCACTTTTCTTCATATCCGAGCCTGTTATCTTCAATCCTTGATTGAAAAGAAACTCGGCTATCCCACTCATTCCAATTCCGCCAATACCTACAAAATGTATCTGTTTTGTTCGTCCTAACATGTTCCAAAGTCCTTTGATATGGTTAGTGCTATTGTTTTTGCTACATCGCTTTTAGGCTCAGGAAAATTAAGCCGGAAGCTTTCAAGATTATTACTGATTTCATCCACTGCTTTCAGAAAAGAAGTTTTAGTCAAGAATCTCTGTTCTAACAAAACAGCCATTCCTTTTTCCGTTAATTCTTTAGCATTATAATACTGGTGATTCTCTGCGGCAGTCGGCAATGGAACTATCAAAGCAGGGAGTTTCTTTATTTGCAGTTCACTGAGGGTTAACGCTCCTGCTCTGCATACTGCAAAATCGGCAGTATTATACATCTCGTTCATTTTATCTGTAAATGCAAACAAGAAGATACCTTTTCTGTCACCATATTTCTGTTTTAGCTCCAGGTAATTGTGTTTTCCGGTTTGCCAGATTATCTCTATATTCCTTTCTAATAACTCTTCAAGGATGGATTCTACTGCTTTATTGATAACGACAGAACCCTGGCTACCTCCCAAAATTAGCAGTTTCTTAGAATCAGGAGACAACCCGAACTTTTCAGGATTCAATTTCTCTGTAAGTGATGGAGATATCCCGGTAGGATTTCCGCACTTAAGCAATTTAGCCTTTCCCAGGTACTTCGCAGCATTATCATAAGCAGTGAAAACTGTAACGGCTTTCTTTGCCAGATACTTTGTCGTGATTCCCGGATAGCTGTTCTGTTCCTGCAGATATATCGGGATATTTAGCTTTCCAGCTGCCAGACCAACCGGTCCACTCACGAAACCTCCACATCCGATAAAAGCATCAGGCTTCTCTGCCTTAAGGTACTTCTTTGAATTGTTGTAGCTGCTGAGAAGTAAAAAAGGAAACTTTATATGCTCCCAAGTAAGTTTTCGATATAGTTTCTGAACCTGAATGGGAAGGAAGCGAAATCCGGCATTTACGGCAAGCCCTTCTTCCATGCCCACACTATTACCTATATATACCACTTCCCATCCTAAATCCCGCATCGCTGAGGCTATGGCAAGGGCTGGTAAAATGTGCCCTCCCGTGCCTCCGGCACTGATCACAACCTTATTCATAAAGCTTTCCTTTGTTGATCATGATGTTGTAAATAACAGCAGCAGTTGCTAAATCCACGACAAAAGATGTTCCACCCCAACTTACAAATGGCAGGGTTTGTCCT
>JAFGVF010000426.1 GCA_016938155.1 Candidatus Cloacimonadota bacterium | reverse complement strand
TCTGATTCTACCTGGAGAAGATATTACTATATCCATTGACCCGTGGAATAGCTTAGATTCCATTGAAAGTGTTGTGCTATCGGTAAATGGTCAATTGATTGCTGCAATCACAAGTGAACCCTGGGAATACACAGTCTCTTCAGCCGGCTATTCAGGACAGTTGTTGCTTGGTGCACAAGCAATTGCCACAGACGGTAGTTGGGCTAATTATGAGCATTATGTGGAGATTGTAAATCCCATTGCCATAGTTGCAGAAGACTTCGAGGGGATGAATAGTGGTGATTCATCTTTAGCCGGTTGGTTGATTCTCAATGAAGATGGAGCAGACAATGTGTCAGTATCTGATTTATATGTACCTTATGAAAATGAAACTGCGGGATTCTTTATTTACGACAATCGGAACTTCGGAGAGATAGGGTATTCCGCATTATCAGGCTATCATACACTTGCTGTTTTAAAGGCTGAGAATGCTGTCAATGATGATTGGCTTATCTCACCATTGCTTCATATTGATGGTGGTAGTTATGCTCAATTCCATCATCGTTCCTATTCCGAAAATAATGAGCCGATGGAATTTGAAGTACTGATCTCGGGTGGAAGCACCAATCCGGTAGACTTCTTCAATCCTTCAGGCGAAGTTACCGTTTTATCCAATAGTGATTGGACTATGTTCAGATTAATGCTCACTTCCTATTCCGGTCAGAATATCAGAGTAGCCATTCATTGTATTTCTGAAAATGAAGGAAGTCTTTTGATGGTAGATAACTTCCTCGTTCTTTCAGCTAACGGTGAGGTTTCTAACGAGCATAATACTGTTCCTCAGATAAAAACTCATCTGAATCAAAACTATCCCAATCCATTCAACCCTGAGACCACAATATCTTTTTCTCTGGAAAAAGCCGGTAATGTTGAATTGAGTATCTATAACATCCTCGGACAGAAAGTGCAAACTCTGCAAAACGGTTTTACGGGTGCAGGGAATCACTCTCTCGTTTGGAATGGTACTGATTCTAAAGGAAAAACTGTGCCTTCCGGTATCTATCTTTATAAACTGACCGAGGGCACTTATACATTTACCCGTAAGATGATACTGCTCAAATAACTGACGACTATTATTCATTTATAAGTCCGCTCCGGCGGACTTTTTTCATTACTCCATTCCTTATACAGCAAAATTGATTGACAGCAACAAGAACATCTTTAGTTTTTCTCCTGATGGTAAACTTATTTGGAGGATGTTTATGAATAAGCTGATAATAGCTCTTTTTATTATCTGTTGGGCAACTATCTTCGCTTCACCGGTCAGTTACAATTCTGCTTTAGAGATTGCAGAGAAACAGTTGAATAGATTAGATAGTACTCAAGAATACAGTGTCCTATCATCAACCAAGTTGCTGGATGAAGATAGAATCATTGCCTATGTCTTCAAATTAATTCCTGAAGGATATATTGTAACTTCTGCTGATAGTGAACTTCCTCCTGTGATTGCATATTCCCTTAACTCATCTTTGGAAACTCAGGATGGGGAGAATAATATTCTGCAACAACTTATAAAAGATGACTTAGCATTAAGATTAGCCAATATAAATTTAGTATCTCCTGAAATAAAAAGAGTGAGAGAAACGATATGGAACAGTAGCGGTTCAAGTAACAATGCCCCTCCCCTTGAATATTGGCCCCCACAAGGTTCAACAACTACGGGTGGCTGGATTGAAACCCGTTGGACTCAATCCGGTGTTTACAGTGCATTGTGCCCCTGGGATCGAGTGACGGAAGCCAGAAGCTTAGCAGGATGTCCGGCCGTTGCAATTGCTCAGATTATGAACTATCATCATACCATCAACGGAACCCGTTTCTCCGATGCTGACGATTATTATCACAGTTATGGAGGTAATAATTACTGGATAGACAATGACCATGTTTACTATGCCTTTCCTGATTTTACAGAGTTGAATGGCTACTTAGATAATGCATCAATCCAAATGAAATATCATAATACACTAAGTAGTACAGATAAAGGAGCTCTTGTCTTTGCAGCAGGTATTGCAGCTCAACAGGTTTACGGTTCGGGAGGATCAGGAACTTTTGGGGTTTCTCAAGCAATGCAGGCTTTTGAAAGATTCAATTTTCAGAATATGGAACTACTGACAAACACTGACCAGAATGTGAACTCAAGAATGATAGAGAATATTATGGAAGGGAAACCGGTTCATTATGCTGTGGTTACGCCTGCATGGGACTCCGGACATAATTTCGTTGTGGATGGATACAACTCGGATGGCTTTTTCCATACTAATTTCGGCTGGGGAGGAACTTATGACGGTTGGTATCTGTTACCTGATGAGTTACCTTATAATCTGACTGTTTTAGAGGGTGCAATTGTAGATATTGAACCTGTTCGATACGGAGGTATCTTTCCTGAAGAAGTAGAAATACTGTCACCTGAAGATATACAAAATCCTGTTGAATTTACTGTATATAATGATTCTGCAATTGATGGATTAGTGATTGAAAACGCCTTTATTGATTGTTCAGTAGATGGAATTTATTGGGATACTACACATGCTGACTTTCCTCTGACTTTGGAATTTGGTGAAACAACAACAATTACAGTGATGCCCATACGAGATTACCCGACACGAACCTTGGTTGAAGCAGATTTGCTGGTGATCTTCCCTGAAAGCAGCATCTCAGCGAAAATCATACTCGACCCCACAGTATCGATTGACGATGAGTATGCTCCGGTTATCAGTGATTTGAGTTTGATAAACAACTATCCCAACCCTTTCACTTATTCTACTGATATCAAGTTTAACTTATCCGAATCAGGTTTTATTACAATTTCTATCTATAATATTAAGGGGGAGCTAGTAAAGAAGTACTCATCATTCAGTACAAAAGGAGAGCTTTCCTTTAACTGGGATGGTAAGAATATGGATAATCATCCTTGTGCCTCCGGTATATATTTTTATGCAATTCGTAGCAAAAACTCCCAGGTTACGAGTAACATGCTACTAATCAAATAGGGAAGAAGCAGGGACACTCCACAGAACAAATAAAAAAAGCCGCTGTAAAAAGCGGCTGAAAAGGTATTATTTAAATCTATTTTATAAGAACCATAGTTCTCCAGAGGAGAACAGACTCTGCTTGGATACTGTAGAAATAAACTCCGCTTGCCAGATTCTCGGCTGAGAACACAAGCTCATTTGGACCGGCAGGGAATTCTTTGTCACATAAGGTTTGAATATATTGTCCACGAGTGTTGTATATCTTTACCGTTGCTTTAGATTTATCATTTAGGCTGAATCTGATTATTGTTTCGGGATTGAAGGGATTGGGATAATTGAACGCATCTTCTATCACAGGATTGAGGACATTCTCATCATTGGCTAACGGGATGTATACTGTATTGATGGGACCAAAGGTAAATGAAGCAGCATCGGTATCAAGTGCTTCGAGCCAATAGTAGTAAGTATTTTGTTCAATAACATCATTATCTACGAAATTATAGGCTACGGGAACATCGGAGTTAGTAGCCGGAACCATATTTGATGTAATCATTGTGGCTGTATTTATATTATCAGTGTTATTACGGTAAATATTGTAACCAACCAATCCATTTTCATCTGCCGTCCAGGACAGGCGGATATTTGTTTGAGTTGATTCCGCAGTAAATGATAGAATTGTGACCGGAAGAATGGGTGTGTAACTAACAGACATATTACTGAAATAGGTAGCATTGGGATAAGTATTACTATAGCCTGAATTGCCTTTTTCGAACTCAAGCATTGTCCAAGGACCATCAGCAATTCCTCCGTTAGCTGAGTTATTCTCAGTAAACTCGATATAAACCCTGTATGTCCCGTTAGGCATATCAACCCCACTATAATTCTGTCCATTCCAAGTTACTGAATGATTGATATGCGTATTTAAAGATGCTCCTGTAACAGCTCCGATAGAGTTCCCTCCTGTCATTTGCATCCACTTCACCAAATGTTGCATATAGGAAAGAGCTTTTCTTTCCACTGTTTTTACAAAGACATTCTGATCAGTAGTTATCCACATGGCAAAGCAATGTCTGGGAGCATAAGCTCCACCGTTGCTGGATGTTCTTACAGTTATCGTGAAATCTCCCGGAGTTCTCTCCTCAATAGCAAGAATCCCATCATTAGGGATAAAATTATCCTGATTTAGAGCAAACATCAAGGTACTTATTGCGAGCATTATTATAATCAATATTTTCTTCATAGCAGTTCTCTCCTGAATTATGAATTCTATTTATTTTACTCTTGTTTTTTCGTCAATCTAACACGTGTAAACATAATAATCAGTCGAATTTACGGAAGCCTTTCCCGAGAGTCTGATGAATATCTGAGACGACAAAAAAGGCTTGAGAATCTACATCTTTAACCATCTGTTTCAGACGAGACAACTCCCTGTTTGTAACGATAGTAAAGATTATATCCCTTGGTTCTCTGGAGAAACCACCTTCTCCCTTGTAGATAGTGCAACCTCGATTCAATTCAAAGAGAATTCCCTCTCTAATTTCCTCTGTTTTATTTGAGAGGATAGTTACACCTCGAGTGACAGAAAATCCTTCTATCACTACATCTGTTACCTTGGATGTTACAACCAAAGCAAAAAGAGCCCATAAAACAAGGTTTGCATTCTTGAAGAAGTATCCTGTCAGAAGGATAACGATAGAATCAATCATCAGATAGCTTGTCCCCATGGAAAGTCCGAAATACTTCCGAAGCAGTAAAGCGGGGATGTCCGAGCCTCCGGTTGAACCATGGTTCCGAAGGACAAGTCCGATACCGAATCCGTATATCATTGAACCTGCAAGGACAGCGAGGATATACTCATTAGTAAACGACCAGGCACCATCTATTTGGTAGAAGAACGGGATAATTCCAGGGATTTTATGTAGAGTTTCACCTAAAAAGAAGTCTGCAAAGAAAGAAGTAAGGACAATTGCTACAATGGTTTTAAACCCGAATTGTTTCCCGAACTGCCAAACCCCTATCAAGAATAAAGGTATATTCAGCATTAACATGAACTGTCCGGGTTGTATTCCCAGTTTAAAATAAAATATCTGTGCAAGACCGGAAACACCACCGGGAGCTATCTTAAACGGTATGAAAAACAGAGAATAACCAAAACCCATGAACATTGCACCAAAGGCGATTCCTATGATGTTCAGTATATTCTCGGTTGACAATATCTTTCTTTTTCTCTTCACACTAATCCTCCAATGTAAATTTATTCGCTGATATTTGGCAGTCAATATAGAAATATAAGATTCGATAAGTCAGCCTTGTAAATGCCCATTCATGATAGATTTGTTTTTAATTCATCATCTTGGCAGAATTTCGGGAGAATGCCTATTAAAGCAGCTGAGTGATTATTTATGTAACGATATCGTCTTCTATTTGCTCTGTATCTGTCGTTGGTTCATTAATAGCTTTATAAGAATCAATATCTTCGCTTTCTTCAGGTTCATCACTGCTTTTTTTGTGCCAATCATTGAGATAAATCAGCATGGCATAGCCGGTGAGGAAGATTGTCCAACCGATTCTGTTCCAATGAAACCAGTTTGTGGAAAGAGCCCAGCAATAGGCACTAATCGCTGTTATAATTACTGAAAAGAAGAAGATATAAAAACGGGGATGTCGATAGAATTTTATCATTATTAGGATTAGATTAATCAGGAAATACCCAATCATGACATAAGGGAAGTAGAGAATTGCCAGAATCAGATCTCGAGTGTTTTCTGCAATCAGTACACCAAAAGAAGCTATAGTCAGAATATACGGGACTATATCAGTCAATAAGCGTCTGTATTTAAACAGATACCCGTAGAATTCCATCCAAAAAATCAAGACCATTGACATGGCAAAGAGATGGAATCGTAAACGGGTAAAGATGTCGTAAACACCTACCATGCTATAAAAAATATATATACCGATTAAAATGCTGAGTTCTCCAACAATTCTGAGTTTATTTCTTAAGTAAGCCAGGAACAGGATGATTCCAAGGGCAAACAGAAATCCGCTATGAAAGGCAACCGATGGCGAAAATTCAATATCCGGTTGATTAGCTGTTATGATATTGCTTACTTTGTACGATTCATCTTCAAGAGAAAAGATGTTGTGCATGATAAAAACCGCTGATAAACAGACTACTGCAAAAAGAAAGGAAGCAAGTACGAGGTTAAAGCTTTTTTTCATTCATCACTTCTTTAAGTACTTTCCGGATAGAGTCTGAAAGTGTGTCTGCACTATTCTTCATATCCAGTAAAGCATCCTTAATATACTTCTTCTTTGCTTGTAAATCATCAGCAAAATTGAACTCCGGTTGTTCGCTTCTCTCGGCTTTCTGGTTGGCTGTCAGCTTCTTCTTTGCACCTTCAATGGTGAATTTCTGATTATACAGCATATCCTTGATATTCTTTAAAATCTGAATATCCTCAGTCGTGTATCTGCGATTATGTCCTGAACGCTTTTTAGGCTTCAATTGCGGGAACTGAGTCTCCCAATAACGGATAACATGTGTTTTCACACCTAAAAGGTTTCCGACTTCTCCGATGGAATAATAGTATTTGTTCATAAATCCTACTTAGTGCTTAGCTTTCTTGGTTTCCTGATAAGAGATGCGATAAGCATTACAAAAGCTCCTATCGGGAACAGATAAGTTAGGTAATAAAAGTATGAATAATATAGGGATACTGCCTCTGTGGTGTTCAGAGGAACGACTATACTTGTGATTTCAAAAAGGGCTGTTTTTTTGAGTATCCTGCCTATCGGGTCAATGACGATAGAGATACCGGTATTTGCTGCTCTATATATCTGTTTTCTTGATTCAACAGCTCTGAATCGGTTCATCATGGCATGTTGATATGTTCCCGCAGAGTAATAGAACCAGGCATCATTTGTGATGTTTATAATATAATCCAGTTGATTCCGATAAGCCCTATGTGTGTGTTCAGGGAAGGCGACTTCGAAACATATCTGTGGTGAGAATCTGAAGCCGTTATATTCATAGGAGTTTATCTCTGTTCCATACTCCCAATTTGCTTGGCCGAAGTTTAGTTTTCTCAAAGCGGGAATAAGTTTGAGAAGAATCATCCTTTCTCCAAAGGGGACAAGATAGTTTTTATAATATGGTTCATCTACAGTCCCATCAGGATGAATCAAAGAGGCTGCATTATAATATAATTCAGTTTCTACACCGTTTACATCAACGATCTTTCTGTCTGGGAATCCGGCAAAAATAGCCATTTTACTGCTTGAAGCTAAATCGGCTATAAGGTTATGATAGTAGTTGTTCCTCAATATCGGTATTGGCAGACATGACTCAGGCCAAATAACCATAGATGTGGTTGTGTCTGCTACTTCTGAAGTCAATTCTGTGTAGCGACTCAGATTATCTTGTAGATATCGAAAGTCCCATTTCTGATCTTGAGGAATACTCGGTTGCATAATGGCAATTTTTTCATCATGTTTTACCAGCTTTATGCTGTTAATCCGGTAAACTCCATAACCAAACCAAAGAAAGATAAGCGAAATCAATGCAATAAACGGCATTTTCTTACGGGTTTTGTAACCATGGTAAATTAGGCAATTGCTTATAACAAGAAGTGATGAGAGTAGATAAATTCCTCCGATATCTGCTGCCTGAATCAGTGCCAGATAATCTGAAAGAGAGTATCCGATATCTGACCAGGGGAACCTTAATTCGCTGAAGTTCTGGAGAAATTCCAAGGTTAACCAGAAGACGGTAAAGGACAGGTATTTCAATCTTGGATACACATGCCAAACAAGATTAATTGCTTTGAACAAAGCGAAATAGTACAGAGTAAACAAGGATATAATCCCAACAAATCCGCCTAAAGTAACCAATGACAGCCACTGCAGGGCTGTGAAACAGTAAACCGATGCATAGGCGAAACCTGCCATAAAAAGTCTCTGTCCGGAATGGTTTTTCATATCGAAATAAAACA
The DNA here is from genome assembly GCA_016938155.1 of Candidatus Cloacimonadota bacterium. Lineage (GTDB taxonomy): Bacteria > Cloacimonadota > Cloacimonadia > Cloacimonadales > JAFGVF01 > Zophobacter. The sequence goes on along the minus strand of JAFGVF010000426.1, from coordinate 7,125 downwards.
ATAATGGTATTAAGCCGACAAATCCGAGAAAACCTAAATGGTGGGGCAACCGTGCTAATCCCAAAAGAAAGGCACTTAACATGACAAGAAGCAAGTCTTTATTTTTATCTATCAACGGCATAATCAATACCCACGGGCACATAACTATTGGATTTAAGAAGATAGATCATCCCGTTACTCCATCCAATACCGGTATATCTGTCAGCTGAAAAGCAATACTTGTTTTCATTTCCTCTTACCTGAATGTAGTTATCATTCAGAGAAATGTAATTACCAAATCTATCGGCAGTGTATCTGCCTGTCAGTGTTAATATTTCCTTCCCGATAGTGGAGTAAACCAGCGTTTGATTTGCTTGTTTATCCCAGATAACAAGCCTGTCTCCAATCAGATTAATATTCTCAATGTTGGAAAAGGCAAATCTCCCGAAATCGAAGTCAATACCTGAAGAAAGAAGATTATAGAAGGAGATGGTTCTGCCGAAAAAATCGAAAATATACATATTATTCTCATTATCGACAACAAAGCGTTCCGGTCTTTTAAAAGAATCAAGAGACCAATCCGTTATCCATTGACCATTACGGTCAAATTTCTTAATCTTCTTTTCTGCACTGTCCAAAGCGAATATTCCCCCATCTACAGCCAGAGAAATATCAGCCAATCGCTGAAAATTAGTTCTTCCTGTTCCGATTCCTCCGATAACATTCTTGTAAACACCGTTTTCATATATATATATCTTATTGAATGTTCTATCAAGGATATAGTTTGTTTTATAAAGATTCTCATAGCAAATCTTTGAGGGAGAATAAGTCAGTGATACTTCTTCACGCAAGGAGATACTCGAGATAGGGGTAGAACGAACTGTTCTATCAACCGTACAGGAGCTTAGAAAAACGAGTAGAAGTAGAAATGCATATCTCATGATTTAATGAATCCTGAGGTCTTTCAGTTTTCCCTGTATCGATTTCTTACCGAAGAAGTTGTTTATTTCAAATGTATAGACAATGTCTATAACACTATTTTTGCGTAATTTATCCAGCATGTGTCCCAGATTGTAGCCGATAATATCCAGGGTTACTCCATCTTTTATAACCTTCATCTTGAGGTGATTTCTTCCCACCGTATAGGGGTAACTGCTGATTGTTACATCTTTGGTACAGAAAACCGGACGCATATTGTCCGGTCCAAAGGGTGAAAACTTCTCAATCCAATCCAGGAGTCCGAGATTTATGTCATACAACTCGATTGTCCTGTCTATTTCAATGGTTTGGATAAGGCTGTTAAGGTCGAGATTATGTTGTACGAATTTGCTCAGGTCTAATTCAAATTTATCAAGCGATTCCTGACCCAGGGTTAAGCCCACAGCATATTTGTGTCCCCCGAAACTGTAGAGATTATTTTCAACTGCCGTAATTGCTGCAAACAAATCAAAGCTTGCAATACTTCTTCCCGAACCGCTGCCAAGACCGTCCTTAAAAGATATCATTATAACTGGTCGATAGAATCTTTCCACCAGTTTCGAAGCAACAACTCCGATTACTCCCGGATGCCAACCGTCAGAAGATACAATGATACAAGGAGTGTTATCTAAATCCTTGTATTTCTGACTGATTATATCGCAGGCTTCCTGATATGTTTTCTGGTCTGCCTGTTGACGCAGGGAGTTCTGTTGTTCGATTATCTCGGCGAGCTCGTAGCTTCTTTTCTCTTCATTTGAGATTAGAAGTTCCACAGAGATAGCGGCACTACCCATTCTTCCGGCTGCATTTATACGAGGTGCAAGCACGAAAACGATATTAGAAGTATTGATGGTTTTATCGTTTAAATTAGCAATATCAATTAAAGCATTCAAGCCATAGTTGTTCTTGTTTTCCAGATGCTTGAGTCCCATACTGGCAAAGATTCTGTTCTCTCCTATCAGCGGTACAATGTCTGCCACTGTTCCGAGAGCAACCAAATCGAGATACTTATTGATATTATCGGATGAATCAATACCGAGCTTGGTATAAATTGCCATTAAAAGTTTGTAAGCCACTCCCACTCCGGCTAATTGCTTGAAGGGATAACCGCAATCGGGGACTTTGGGATTTATTATTGCATAACCGTTTGGAAGAATATCCTTGGGGTTATGGTGATCGGTGATTATAACTTCCATCCCGAGTTGATTGATCATATCCACTTCATCAAGGGCATTTATCCCGCAATCAACCGTTATGATAAGCGAGGTTCCGTCTTGTTGAATCTGCTGTAAACCTGCACTTGATAATCCGTAACCGTCAATCATTCTGTGGGGAATATAGAAGTCAACAATACCGTCCAGGCGTTTTAATCCGAGATATAAAAGTGATGTAGCAGTTGTTCCGTCCACATCATAGTCGCCGTATATTGTGATTTTTTCCTTACTGTCGATAGCCCTGAGAATCCTTTCCACCGCCTTTTCCATGTCCTTGAAAAGGAAAGGGTCATGAATGCCGGTAGGGGATGGATTAAAAAACTCCTCAATTTCCTCAACGGTGTACAAGCCTTTTCTTACCAGCAAATCTGCTACCAATACAGGGCATTTCAGCTGGGTTCGAATCAATTTGCGTATCGCCTTCAATTCAGGAGTTAACTTTTGTTCAAACTCCCATTTTTTCTCCATGTTTAAATCCTTTATATTTTTATTCTCATAATTCATTTTCAGTGACGCAGATACCTACCTCAATATAATGATACATAATCTTTTATGCACACACTCTGCATCTAAATTCTATTATCACTCGAAATAATATATTGTAAAGAATTAATTTTGAGTTACTCAAATATCTGCTCCAGATACCGTTCAAGCTTAACACTGATTTCATCTCCGGTTTTTCTTTTAAATCATTTTACATATCATTAGAATTAATGACATTTAACACATTAACTCTATTCAAAGCCTTACCGAACAGATTAGACTTACATTGAATGTGCAAAATCTTCCCGTAGGTCTCCCGTGGGTCAACCGTGGGTCTCCCGTGGCATCCACGGGAGACCCACGGGAGAGGTACGGCAAAACCATGAGAAGATATGCCGATTTCGCCGGTAATTAACCAATCATCCGCTTCCAGCCATGATGGGTTTGACTACCGTTTCTCTTCCGACCCTCTTACGCCTTTGCCCATGTGAGCCGCAGGCGACCCGCAGGAGAGCCGCAGGAGCAACGCAACCGGGAAATGGGGTTAAGCACGATAAATAGAGGCGTTAAGGCATTTTATCACCAAAACCGGGTACAATGATATTTGGAGGTACTGCTTTAGCTGTATTTTTAGTGCATTTTACAATATCGTTTTTTCACGATGTAAAATGAATATAATTTCCGACTACTCACTTAATGATTTCATAAGGAGAGCATAAGGTGTCTATAAGGAGTCTATTAAGAGTCCATAAGGCAATGTGAAGGATTATAACTGGCATTCCCTATATATTGGGAGTGGTTCGTTGAAGTTGTCTAATGGTTTACTCCCACATGTAGAATTTACCCTTACTAAGCTTGGATATGGATATATGGATAAGAGTAACAGTGTTTTTGTTAAGCAAATATCCTTGACATTTAAAGCAGGATTAGTAAATATAAATACTGCGAGTATGAAGTATTTAAGGAAGGGAAAAGATGAGGAGAAGTGTTTTAATAGTTGGGGTAGTATTAGTTGCTTTGTTTTCAAGTGGTTGCACACAAAAAGCGAAGTTAAGAGTTTATAATTGGGTAGATTACATTGACCCGAGTTTAGTTACAGAGTTTGAAACGGCTAATAATTGTAAGGTCAGCATAGACACCTATGGAACCAATGAAGAGATGTTAGAACATCTCATGGAGTATCCCGGAAAGTATGACATTGCCTGCCCGAGCGGTGATCATCTCCAAATCCTTCAAAACATGAATTTGATAGAAAAATTGGACAAAGAACTTATCCCGAATTATAGTAATCTTGACTTGGAAATCTTACAAAAAAACAGCTCTTACGATACGAATAATGAATATGGAATTCCCTATTTCTGGGGTGTTTCGGGAATAGCCTATAATCGCAATCTTGTTGATTTGAATCCTGAATCTGAAGTGTCGTGGGATATTCTTTCTGATGCCAGATACAAAGGCAAAATCATCCTATTGGAAGACCGGAGGGATTTGGTCGGGACAGCCTTAATTTTACTTGGGTGCGACCCTAATGATACTTCCGAAGAAAATCTTACTCGTGCTTATGAAGTTTTGAAACGATGGGATGAGAATGGGGCAATTTATCATTCTCCAAATCAGAAGAAGGAAATCAGTGATAATGAGAGCTGTCTTGCGATGGCTTATAACGGTGATGCAAACAGCACAATAAAAGATTTTCCGTTTATTGACTATGTCCTTTGTAAGGAGGGTTCAACCTTCTGGATAGATTCTCTGGTTATCCCCAAAAAGGCAAAAAACAAGGAATTGGCATACAAATTTATCAACTATCTCTGTTCACCCGAAATAGCAGCCCGAAATGCTGATTATGTTCGTTACCCATCACCGAATAAAACAGCTTACGATACTTTGATCAGCCCTGAAATGAAGAATAATAAGACCATTTACCCCGATTCAACCTACCTTAAGAAATGCATTCCCCTTAATTACATCGGAGACCAGACTACCAAAATCGATAGTCTTTGGGAGCTACTTGAACCCGGGAGTAAGAAGCTATAGAAATGAAAAAACCCTGTCCTACGACAGGGTTTTTTTATATGATTTGGAAAGCTATTTAATTAATATCATCTTTCTCGTTTCTAAAAAATTACCACTACTTAATTGATAATAATATACACCTGATGCACAACTTTTCCCATTATTGTCCATACCATGCCAAACAACAGTGCCCCTATCGTTGGTAGTAGTGAGATTTGTAAATGACTTCACTAACTTACCGTTGATGTTATAGATACTAAGTTTTGCATTGATTGCAAGTTCTTTGGTAAGAGCAAAACTGATGGTTGTTTCAGGATTGAAAGGATTCGGGAAGTTGCCGTTAAGAGCAGGTCTGAATCCGGGGATTATATCTTCATCGATACTGTCATAGTCTTCAGTTCTGAAATTGAAAGGCAGAACGAGTGGAGCAGCTAAATCGGCTGAGTCAATGACATAGGAGAAATCAAAAGCACCGGAAGTACTATAAATAGCCTGAAAATCAAGGCTCAGAGTTTCACCGGAGAGGAAAGTAATTTCCCATGCCGGAGCTGAGTATGGATGACATCCATCAGGAACATTTGAGAGTCCTTCATTACACCAAGTACACATCCAGCCTTCGGGCAGGTTTTCCGGTACCAATACTACAGAATATGTGCCTGTTGCACCTGTATTGGTGATATGAAAATACTCAGAAGTCCAGTTCTCAGTTCCATGAGGTTCCGGTCCGACGAGATTGGTGCTAAAAGGGATATCTACGGTTAATTGTGCTGCCAGCATGGCAACAAGGGCAATAAATATGAGCATGATAATAGTTCTTTTCATCTTTAATCTCCTTTAAAATCTTGTGGATAACTCGAGTCTTACACCTTCGAAAGGCTTGTTTGTCTTGCATACACCGTTACGGCATACCTTTCCACCTTTCTCTGCCCCTGCAAAGAGGACAACATCAGTGTTTTCATATATTGTTGTTCTAAATTCTGCATTCAGGAAGAACCGACTGTCCATGATGTCTCCGAATTCTTCCAAATTTGTCTCTGCAATAACAGAGAGGGAATAGATATCGTAACTTACATCAGTCTGTAACAAAGGTTCCCAATGTTCAAGAGCAATTCCCTGCGTCTCTTTCTCTATTCTCTGTAATTCCGTCTTGATATGATATCCCAAGAAGTCTGTCGGGATATCAAAGATAAGAGTTGGAGTTATTTCACGACGCCATGTTACAAGGTCATCATTAACTTTTTCCCAATAACCGCATTCAGCAGTAATGGTATTTTCACCGAACATCTTACCGAGAGAACCGAAGAAATCATTCATTTGACGATCTCTATGAGTGTCCCATGCCTCAGAATAACTGAAGAAAAGACTGTAATCATTATGCTCCCAGCTAAGCTCTCCCATGAAACCCTCTTCATCCTCACCATTTGATACATCGTCGGCAAGAGTTTCTTCGTGGTAATTAACCGTTGGGACATCGTTCAAGTCATATTTAAAATTCAGGTATCTTTTATAGGCACCGGTAATAGTGAATTCTCCAATGTATGCATTGAGGTTAGCGTAATATCCATCACCTTCTATGTCGCTTTTGTCTGTATAACTCTTTCCGTACTCTCCATACATATCGAAATAATCCCATTCCTGGACAATTCTGGCTCCATAAATCTTTAGAAGGTCATATTCGGAGTTCGAAATCAAGGCTTGATTCTGGACATAGGTTACACCTATCTTAGTGTGGGGAACAACTAATGTCTCAACATCAAACAAACCGGCAAGGTTGTATTTATCAGGATAACTGCTTGCTTCATAGGCACCGTATAGACTCTTAACGCGGAAAAAATCAGTTTCAGCTTTGATCAAGGCAGCGTCAAGTCGGGTGTCCACATCTACATCGTCATCACGATAGGCTCTAAAGAGCATCCCTGAACCAATAAACTCTTCTGTGGTCCCGATATGAAGAGTCATCTTCTCACCTTCGTATGTAAGATATCTTTCGTCCCATTTGACTTCCACATCACGAGGGTTCAATTCATCAATAGGTCTATCGCTGTAATAGCGAGGCATTTCTGCCAGAAACTTCATTCCAAAAACCAGCTTCTTGTAATTAGCCGAGAGACTGAGTTCATTGTAGAAGTATGTGTTGAGAGAGTCTTCAGCTGTTTTATAGACTAACTCCAGATCATTAGTACCGCTGAGCGAAAAGTCTTCCGCTGAGAGTAAGCTGAGAGCTGTAATTAGGAGTAAGAGAAAAATAGTCTTTTTCATCAACACCCTCTATTCAGCCGGAGTAGCTTCAACAGGTTCGTCAATAATGGGCTCCAGACCGAGCAGTTTCTGAATCTCCTGCTCAAGAACATCTTCTGCTCCCGGTTTACCGGAATTGAAATCGAATACGACTGTACCTTCTTTATCAATGATGAAAGTATGTGGAATTGCACTTACTCCCATCTTCTTGGAAACACTC
>JAFGVF010000005.1 GCA_016938155.1 Candidatus Cloacimonadota bacterium | reverse complement strand
TTTTCCTCCCTGGCAGAATCCTTTCGGAGGACATCAACAAATGTGCGATACAAAGATGAAATACATCCCTTGGATGCATCTCTTACCGAAAAACCTATATCAAGTCATTTTGACTCTGAACGGTGAACGCCTGGACAGAATTGAAGGTCTTATGGAAGTGGTGGACACAAGGCTTACGATAGAGAGGTTCGAATATCTCGCATATCAGAGTTCATTGGAGATTTTAGACAAGAAATTTTACCTAATCAATCCTATTTACAAATACAAGTTCAAACTAACACCCATTGAACAGCTCCAGTTTTTAGCTGAGATTCCCTATCTAAGAAATTTCTTAACAACTACTTGTTATTATCTCCTTAAAAAGAGTAATTCATGAAAGAAGCTGCCATTTTAACAGCTTTTTGTCCCGAGAATTGTTTTATAGATGAAAACTCCCTGATTATTGGAGTTGATGCCGGCTGTGAATATCTACTGGCGAAAGGAATAACTCCTCATTATGCGGTAGGTGACTTTGATTCAGCAGAACCTGATTTACTTTCCAGACTCCCATTAACCACTGTTGTTCAAATCAGTCCCTCCGAGAAAGATAAAAGCGATACAGAACTGGCTATTGACTTAGCCCATCAATTAGGATGCAGAAAAATAACTATCTTTAATACTTTAAAGGGTAGAGCTGACCATGCCTACGGTGTTATTGCAAATATTCAATATGCTCATCAATTAGGATTAATCGCAGAGATCGATACAGGTGACGAGACAGTCTCTGTAGTTGAGAATAATCTGCTGATAAAGAATCGTAAAGGAGTAATTGTTTCTGTCTATTCGCTCGTTTCTCTATCGCAAAACATAACATTGGAAGGCTTTAAATATCCTCTAAACAATGCTTCATTAAGAAACACAGAGTGCTTAGGATTGAGCAATATTATAACATCAGACATTGCTTCAATTTCAATTGGATTAGGAAAGCTATTGGTTTTTATCGGTAAATAACTCTTTTAAATTCACCCCAATTTTATCCTGTAACCTTTACGACATTCAAGATTATCTTATGTGAAATTAAACATAAGGAGAAAACATGAAAGCTATCTTGAAAGTCTCATTAATGATTCTTATCGCACTTAGCGTTGTTCCGACGGTATTGCACGGTTATCCGGTTGACCAGGATGGGAAAAGTCCTTTTGTTCAGGTTATTAAAGATAAAAGTGATGCGGTAGTACAGATAAAAGTTGAGGGAGAAGTGCAGGCTCAGATGGGAGTAAACTCCGATTTATTCAGGTTCTTCTACCCTTATCAGGAAATGCCCCAGACAAGACCATTCACTTCTATGGGTAGTGGTTTTATTATCAAGTTTGATACCAAGACAAAAGAAGCCTTTATCGTAACGAACAACCATGTTGTTGAAAAGGGTGAAACAAGTAAAATTACCGTAACCCTGGCTGATAAGAAGAAATATGAAGCAGAAGTAGTCGGCACAGATCCGAAAACTGATTTGGCAGTTATTAAGATTAAAGTTGACCCTGATGAAAAGATAATATCTATGCAATGGGGAAACTCAGAAACCATCGATATAGGTGACTGGGTAATAGCAATTGGTAACCCTTTTGGGGATATTGGGTTGGATAGAACAGTTACAGTAGGTGTTGTTTCAGCTAAGGGCCGTTCCGGTCTTAATTTCGGGCAAGCTTCTCCGGTCTATCAGGATTATATCCAGACTGATGCATCTATAAACCCGGGTAACAGTGGCGGACCTTTACTTAACCACAAAGGGAATGTCGTTGGAGTAAACGCTGCAATCACAAGTCCTAATGGAGGGAATATAGGAATTGGTTTTGCAATCCCGTCAACAATCGCTGAGAAAGTTGTTTCCGATATAATTGAATCAAATAGTGTTAAAAGAGCTTATCTGGGTATTTCACCTCAAGAAATCGATGATACATTAAAGGAGACCTTTGAGCTTAACGAAATCTCCGGTGTACTCGTTGCTCAAGTCGTTGAAGACACTCCCGCTGATAAAGCCGGGTTAAAGAGAGGAGATGTTATTCTCTCCATTGACGGCGTTAAAGTTCCTAATGTTGCTAAGTTCAGAATTGCCATTGCACATCGACCCATTGGTGTTCCGGTTGAATTCGAAATTATGAGGAAGAATAAGAGCAAAACAATTTCAGCTGTTCTGACAGAATACCCTGATTCAGAGAATACTGATGATATATCTCCGACAACAAAAGATATTGCTAAAGATACAGGTCTGGAAGTTGTAGAAACAGATAGTGAAATTGGCAAAAAGCTTAAAATCGAAAGCAAAGAGGGAGTTCTAATCAGCTCTGTTTCACGAAATTCCCCTGCTGATAAAGCCGGCTTGAAGCCCGGAGAAATAATCTTGGAGATAAATGATGTTCGTATTGCGAATGTAAAAGATTACACAAATACTCTTAATCTGGTAATCTCCGGTTTTGCCGACAGCAAAAGAAAAGTCATCCTTTTCTATATAGCCGACAGAAACGGTAATAAGCGATATGTGCCCATTGATATGGGATAATAGATGCTGAAAAATCGGGAGCGTTAATTCGCTCCCTTTTTTTATGCGCGAAAGGCTGATTTGTAGGGCGATTTGAGTTCGCACTTTTTAAGCAAGTGACCTCTTATCCCGCTCCCAAACCCCAGGTAATCTCGTTCCCAAGCCCCAGCTTGGGAATGTAATTGAATGCAAAATCTATATAGGATCAAATTGCGTTTGTCCGTTCTTATAATCCTCTTGTCCTTCTAAGAATCTTAATATTTGCTTTTCCTTAATTTTACTCAGGGAAGATGGGGATTTAACATGTTAAATCCCCAAAGCTTTATAAATGGTATCTACAGTGGAAATAATGCGGAGTTTGGCATTTTCATGTTAATTCTAAGTTCCAATTCCCGACTTTCACTCCTCACTGTTTTCTCTCCCTACGCACAGCACCTCCCTTCCCGCACACTGCACG
>JAFGVF010000425.1 GCA_016938155.1 Candidatus Cloacimonadota bacterium | reverse complement strand
CTTCTCCCTGATTATAGTCATCAATCATAAAATTGTATTGCAACTTGTTACCACCAATCAGAGCTATTGTTAGGGAATGATGTAATGGGGCATCCAAGTCAAATCCGAATACAAAAGTAGTATCAGCATGAAGAATATAATCTCCATCAAGCATAACTGACTGGACTGGCAAGTTGGTAACCGCTCTCACCAATCCACCCTGGATAAAATCTCCGGTCAATTCGATGGATTCTCCTGCAAACAGAAAGCTTGTCAGAAAAAGGGACATGAGTACTATCATCCATACCCAAAATATACTCAATTAATATCTCCAAGATAGATTGTTCCTTCAAACTCGTTTCCCATGAGATAGGGACGCAGTTTTTGGGGATAGAGCCTGTAATCCATCAGTTTTGAAAGTTCTAACCACTCTACATCAACCTGATAGGAGTCTATGTTATGCCCGTTTTTGGGGATACATTGTTCGTTAATCGTACACTCGAACATAAACTCTATCTGATGCACTCCTGCATCGAATTTGGCGAATTCATGGTTATCGGCAAGATACTCTCTTATAAAAAGCAGGCATCCGGTTTTCACTTCACAGCCTATCTCTTCCAGACACTCCCTTTTTACGGCTTCAAGCATAGTCTCCCCATGGTTCTGTCCCCCACCGGGAAGCAGGTAAAAAGTCCCGAGATGGTCATGGCATTTAATCGTAAGAAGCTTATTGTCTCTGATGATGATTGCCTTAATCGAGTTTCTAATCATGCGTTGCATAATAATCTCTCCTTCTGATTGCATGGAAACCGGTGCTTTTTTATATGTAAAGGAAAAATTATACTTTCACTGCTCAGAAATGCAATTAAACAAGAAAATGATAGGATCGTGACAATAATTATGGACAGAATAAATATTCACTGAATAGATTGCATTTGCAACGAAGGAATTTGGAAGTTACCTTGAAGGTTGTGCATGCACTTACCTAAAGCAAGACAATGATCACAATATGTACTGCAATATGGGAATCTCTAAATGCTTAATATTATTACAAAGGAGGATTTATGCACTATCTACCCGTTGAAACATTATATAATTTTATGCAGGAAGTGTTTATCAGACTTGGTGTCCCAGCAGAGGAAGCTAAGATTTGCTCAGATGTTCTCATCGAATCAGACCTGCGAGGGATAGAGTCTCATGGAATCGGCAGGTTAAAGATGTATTATGACAGAATAAAAGCAGGAATTCAATATGCTCAAACAAGTATTGATGTCCTCAGTGACCGTGCTGCAACTGCCGTGTGGGATGGTAATCATGGTATGGGACATGTTATTGCCTCGCGTGCCATGCAGAATGCCATAGATAAAGCTAAAATATACGGTCTCGGTTGTGTAACTGTACGCAATTCCACTCATTATGGAATTTGTGGATACTACGCTTCTATGGCTATTAAAGAAAATATGATTGGAATAACTTTCACAAATGCCCGACCATCAGTCGCTCCTACGAATGGAGTTGAACCGTTACTCGGTACAAATCCAATCTGTTTCGGATGTCCTGCAGATTATGAATTCCCTTTCATTTACGATGCAGCAACATCTATCAGTCAACGCGGAAAAATTGAAGTCCTTGCCCGAGAAGAAAAAGACACTCCTGAAGGTTGGGCAATTGATCTGGAAGGGGAAAGCGTTACCGATACAGCCAAGTTATTAGTAGATTTAGTTAAGAAAAAAGCATCCTTGTTACCTATTGGCGGTACAGATGAAGTAACCGGCAGTCATAAGGGTTACGGACTCAGCATGATGGTAGAAATCCTCAGTGCCGCTTTACAGAATGGAAGCTACTTGCAGGGACTCCACGGCTTCGCTGAAGATGGTGTTACGAAAGTTCCTTATAAGCTGGGACATTTCTTTCTTGCTGTCAATATCGACTTCTTCACGGATATTCTCAGCTTTAAGAGCATAACGGGCGATATTATGCATCAGATGGCTGTATCAAAGACCATCCCGGGAAGGGATAAAATCTTCATCGCAGGGGAAAAGGAGTATCTCAGCAGTATAAAAGTAAAAGCTGAAGGCATTCCTATAGTTCCTAACCTTAGAAAAGATATTGAGGTAATGCAACAAGAACTGGGTATTGAGATGATTAAGTTTTGATAATGCCCTGATTTGAAGTACTCACTTAGAAAATAGAACAGGGAAGGCAAGTGCCTTCCCTGTATTTTAACGAAGGGAGATTCTTGTTTCAAGTTAGGTTATGACTATCTCTTTTGCCGGTTCCGGCTCAATCTTTGGAATTTCAATCACCAGAATACCGTTCTTCATTGAAGCAGTAATCTTTTCAGCAGAACAGTTGTCGCCCAGGGCGATGGAACGCTGATAATGTCCGTAGTAACGCTCTCTGCGATGGAACTTTTTCTCCTCTGCTTCCTGCTTTGTTTCAGCTTCGATAGTAAGAGTGTTATCTGCCACTTTGATAGATACATCTTTTTTCTCAAATCCGGGAAGCTCAGCTTCTACTACGAATTTGTCGTCCTCTTCCTTGATATCAAGTGGCATAGAAGTGCTTCCTTCAGAGAAGAAATTATCTCTAAAGAAATGTTTGAACAGATCATTTCTCGGAAAATCGAGAAGCGATGTGTTGAATAAGCTTGTTGGGTAGTGTTTCATTTTCTCCTCCTTTAGTTTATTGTTATTTCTTTAACTGCTTGCTTTTCACTCTTTGGAATGGATATCTTGAGTATTCCATTTGTCATCTCAGCAGTTATTTCTGTTGTGTTAAAAGTTCTGTCTAACCTGAATGTTCTCTTACATTCAGTATTACATCTTTCCTGATGTAGATATTTTGCCTCTTCCTTTTTCGGGTTCACTTCGATAGTTAAGATTCCTTCATTTACATTTATGGAGACATCTTCCTTTGAATATCCGGGTAATGATGCAAGTATCTGATAGTTTGCATCCTCTTCGATTATATCAACTTTCATCGGAGAGAATCTCTCGTTACTCTGTCTGTAATAGTTCCTGAAGAAGTCATCCAAATCCCAGCTT
>JAFGVF010000424.1 GCA_016938155.1 Candidatus Cloacimonadota bacterium | reverse complement strand
TATCCGGTTTATAACCATTAACACTAACCCCTTGGATGATACATTCTATGTACTTCAATTAGATGCGAAGTATCTATGTTGGTGTAGATTTGAGTTGTGTTAAGGCTGGCATGTCCGAGCAATTCCTGAACAATACGGAGATTAGCCCCGGCTTCAAGAAGATGAGTGGCGAAACTATGGCGGAAAGTATGGGGAGATATGTGTGATTTAATCCCGGCTTTAAGAGCGGCTTCCTGTAATATCTTCCAGAAGCCCATGCGACTCATCTGTTTCCCATTCCTATTTAAAAAGAAAATATCTGTTTCCTGCTGCTTCTTAAGCTCATAGCGAGCTTCGTTCTTATATTTGACAAGATAATCAAAAGCAATATCGGCAGTTGGAACAATTCTCTGTTTTCTACCCTTACCATGAATCAGCACCAGTTTCTCTTTCCAGTCAATTTGATGAATAGAGAGCGACAACATCTCGGATACTCTCATACCGCATGCGTAAAGGATTTCCATCATTGCTCTGTTTCTGAGAGTTGTATTATCAATAGGTTCAACACTCATAAGAAGCTGAAGCATTTCATCCACAGAAAGGATATCCGGTAGTTTTTGAGCATATTTCACAGAGGGTATGGCATCGAAGTCCACAGCTACCTTTTCTCCTTCTTCATGCATAAAGAGAAAAAAGGATTTGATAGCACTCCGTTTTCTGGCAATGGATGTATTCATTAAACCTAATTCTTGCAAACTCACAAGATAATTCAGTACATCATCAGATGTATAATCGCTAATGGATACCCGATTATCATAATAAAGCAAAAAATCAAGCAAATCACGATGATAGCTTTGTATACTGTTTTCACTAAGCCCTTTCTCTATTTTGAGAAAGTAAATATAATTGTTTAGATTCGCAGTTTTTCGCTGGTCTAAAACATCTTTTTCATTAGAAGGCATTAGAATTATAGTTTGGAGTTTCTTTGGTAATGTTCACATCATGAGGATGTGATTCTTTAAGTCCTGCAGGTGTTATCTCCACAAACTCAGATCTTTCCTGAAGTAAACGGAGATTCTCTGCCCCGACATAACCCATTCCGGCACGAAGTCCACCAATTAGTTGATAAAGATAATCTTTAAACGGTCCCTTATACGGTACCATGCCTTCGATTCCTTCTGCGACAAGTTTCTTTTCCTCTACATCTTCATATTGAAAATATCTGTCTTTGCTTCCTCTCTTCATCGCTCCAATCGAACCCATTCCGCGATAAGTTTTGTACCGCCTGCCATTGTAGAGTACAAACTCTCCGGGACTTTCGTCTGTTCCGGCAAAGAGACTGCCTATCATAACAGTGTCAGCTCCACCGGCAAGGGCTTTTACAACATCGCCGGAGAACTTAATACCTCCATCGGCAATAACAGGAATCCCATGTTTTGATGCCACTTCAGCACAATCCATCACAGCGGTAAGTTGAGGAACTCCAATTCCTGCAATTACACGAGTTGTACAGATAGATCCCGGTCCGATGCCGACCTTAATGGCATCAGCACCATTATCTATAAGATATTGAGCTGCCTCAGCAGTAGCAATATTTCCTGCGAGAACATCAACACCAGAGATATGCTTTTTAATTTGGCTTATAGCATTTATTATATTGATTTGATGTCCATGAGCAGTATCAATGACAATTAAGTCCGCACCACTTTCGCGAAGAGCTTGAGCCCTCTCCAGGAAATCTCCTGTAACCCCGACTGCTCCGGCAACCAGAAGACGATTTTTTGAATCTTTCGCAGCCTGGGGATAGTCTATTGCATTCAATATATCACGAACTGTCATCATTCCTGCAAGTTTGCCATTATTTCCTACAAGAAGCAATTTCTCTATTCGATGCTTATGCAGAAGATTTCTGGCTTCTTCGAGGGAAATCCCATGCGGGGCAACAATAAGTTTCTCTTTAGGGGTCATCAATGCCTTCACAAATTCATCCCGATTAGTCTCAAATTGGAGGTCACGATTCGTGAGAATTCCAACAATCTGACCTTCTTCATCAAGAACGGGAAATCCTCCGACTCCATAAGCTTGTCGCATATCAAGAGCTTTTCCTACAGTGTCTTCAGGATGAAGAACATAAGGCTTAGAGACAATCCCGCTTTCTGAACGCTTTACTAAATGAATTTCGTTGCTCTGCTCTTGAATTGAAAGGTTCTTGTGAATAACTCCAATACCACCTTCACGAGCAATTGCAATGGCTAACTTTGCTTCCGTGACTGTATCCATTGCAGCACTCATGAACGGGATGTTCAGATTGATGTTTCTGGTGAGTTTTGTACGCAAATCCACTTTTGAAGGTAGAGTGGAAGAGCTTTTGGGTAAAAGTAAAACATCATCAAAAGTGTAGGCTTTCCTTATGGTTTTCATCTATAACTCCTTGGTATTAATTACAAAAAAAGCCATGACCGTACAAAGCCGGTCAGGGCTTAAATATTTATGTTAAGGGAATTTTAATCCGCTTCTTCTGTCTGAACATCTTCTCCCTTTTTTCCTTCATCAGATACACCCTTTTCTCTTTCCAGAGTTTTCCCTATTTCTTCTATTTCAGAATCGCTGAAAAGGTCAGGTTGCTCCGACTCTAAGGTAGCGTGATTCTCATCAGTATCATTAAGCCTGTCATCAAATCGCATTTCATTAGCTTTCTGGAACTTCTTCTCAACCAAACTACGCATTTCAGGATGACAGTTTTCAAAGATGATGTCAAAAATTTCATCAGAGTTGAGTGTTTCTAAAACGAGCAGGCGTTCGGACATAATCTCGAGCAGTTCAAAGTTTTCTTTGAGAATGGAGATTGCCTTTGTATGAGAGTCTTCCATTATCTTGCGTATTTCTGAATCTATGGCATGGGCAGTCTCTTCACTGAAGAAGTCACGATGCCCAATTTCTTTACCGAGGAATACTTCTTCCTGTTCTTTCCCGATACGAATTGGACCAATCTTCTCGCTCATACCCCAACTGGTGACCATCTTTCTGGCAATTTCAGTGGCTCTGTCGATGTCATTCCCTGCTCCTGTAGTAAGTTCATTGAACTTAACTTCTTCAGCAGCTCTACCCCCGAGCAGGCTAACAATCATCTGTGAAAGATACTGTTTGGAGTAGTTTGACTTATCATCACCCATATAATGAGTAGCTCCACCGGTAAAACCGCGAGGGATAATTGTCACTTTATGAACCGGTTCAGTTTTCTCCTGGAAGATAGAACAGAGTACATGACCTACTTCATGGTAAGCAGTAATCTGTTTCTCATCATCGCTGATAACTCTACTCTTCTTGGCTTTTCCGAGAGTAACTTTATCTTTTGCATCTTCAAAGTCATCACTTTCGATTTTCTTCTTACCTTTTCTGGCAGCAATAAGTGCAGCCTCATTGACAAGATTGGCTAAATCGGCTCCACTAAATCCCGGAGTAGCTCTCGCAATGACTTTTAAGTTCGCTGTCTCGGCTAAAGGAACCTTCTTTGAGTGCACTTTCAATATTTCATACCTGCCGTTAATATCAGGTAAATCCACCATAACCTGTCTATCAAAACGACCCGGTCTTAAAAGGGCAGGATCTAAGATATCGGGACGGTTCGTAGCAGCGATAATAATTACTGCTTCGTTATCTTCAAAGCCATCCATTTGAACCAATAATTGATTTAAAGTTTGCTCTCTTTCATCATGTCCGCCACCAAGACCGGAGCCCCTATGGCGACCGACTGCATCAATTTCATCAATAAAAGCTATACAAGGAGCACTTCTTTTTGCTTGTTCGAAAAGGTCGCGAACTCGAGCAGCACCCACACCCACAAACATCTCCACAAAATCTGAACCACTTATCGAGAAAAAGGGCACTCCCGCTTCCCCTGCCACAGCTTTAGCGAGGAGAGTTTTACCCGTTCCCGGTCTTCCTGCGAGAAGAACTCCACGAGGTATTCTTCCTCCTAATCTTTGGTATTTTTTGGGGTCTTTCAAAAACTCAACTATTTCTTCCAGCTCTTCTTTTGCTTCTTCAACTCCGGCTACATCAGCAAAAGTTATTCTTGTTTTATCGCCTTTATACAAACGAGCTCTGCTTTTTCCAAAACTGAAAGCCTTACTATTATTGTTATTCATACCACGCATCATAAAGAGCCAGAAACCGATAAGTAACAATATTGGCAGAAGATTCCAGAACAGACCTCGCCAAAGTGATGGTTTGGTCGATTTTACACTGATTGATTTCGATACAAGTGTCTCTGTCAAGCCCGTGGTCTCCGGAGGAAGATAAGTGTGATACTTATTACCTGCTGTATCTTTAATCAGCAG